>JAUVVT010000422.1 GCA_030604505.1 bacterium
ATTACCTGAACATCACTTAAATCCGGTATAGCATCCAATGGTGTATTTAACATCGAATGAATACCCCAACCTATCGCAAACAAAGTAAATAAAATGACAATCATCTTATTTCTGACTGAAGCTTCTATAATTTTTTCTAACATCTTCAATTTCCTTTAATCAATATGTTAGGAACAATTCATAACTTTTACTTACATATTAGGTCCTGCGTGGGGATCTATTTCAGGAATTTCTTCTTTACCGGTTTTAGTTGTTTGCTTTCTTTTGGCAAGCATTTTATTAATTGCTTCTTTAAGTTTGCTTTCTGAATCGATTAAAAACTGTGAAGAAGTGACAATTCTTTCACCCGCTTGTAAACCATTTAATATTTGATAATATCCCTCAGATTCAGCACCCAATCCTATATTTCTTGGCTCAAAACTTCCTCCGCCCAAATCGACAACTACAATATTTCTCTCTCCCGAACGGATTATTGCTTCTGTCGGAACAGCGATTCCGGCCTTTGTTATTTCAGATTCAATATCAATATTAGCATACATATCGGGTTTTAATATCAATTCAGGATTATCAAACTCTAAACGGACTTTAACTGTTCTTGTATTCTTTTCCAAATAAGGATATATAAAGGTTATACGTCCGATAAATGTTTTTCCAGGATAATATGAGAGGGTCATCTTTACAGTTTGACCAATTTTTATCCACGGCAGTTCATATTCATATATATCTGCATAAACCCAGATATTAGATATATCTGCGATTTTATAAATGGGAATTTGAGACTTGACATATCCACCTTCTAAGACATTTTTCTCTAACACAATCCCTTTAACGGGTGAATAAATAGTCATAGTTTTTTTTGCCTTTTTTGTTTTTTCCAGAATATCTATCTGTTCATCGGTTATATCCCATAGTTTAAGTCTTCTTCTTGTCGAATTGAGCAGTTCGTTCACTCCTCGAGAAATCTCAGGAAATTTACTCGACTTCAAATTTTCTTTGGATTGTAAAGCGAGCAAATATTCTTCCTGGGTATTTACTAATTCCGGGCTGTAAATATCTATCAACGGCTGACCTCTTTCCACAACTTGACCGGCATAGTTAACATATAATCCTTCTACCCATCCTTCTATTTTGGTATTAATATTAAAAATTTTTGTCTCGTTATAATCAATCCTTCCTACAGTTCTGATTACTTTTTTTAGAGATCGCTTTTCCACAACTGCAGTTCTGACTGCTATTTTCTGTATAACTGACGGAGTTAGTGTTACTACAGCTTCCGTTTTAACTTCTTTCTTTACCAAATCCATCCCGCAAATCGGGCATTCTCCCGGTTCTTTGGAAACTATCTCAGGATGCATTGGACAAGTATAATATTCACCAGCAATATCAGATGTCTTCTCTTCCGTGGTCTCCACTTCATCTTCGTATACCGGTATCAAATCCATTCCCATCGGAGATTTGCCAGGTTTATCTGAAATGTAAGTTGGGTCCATTGGTGCTCTCCAGTATAAAATTTTACGTCCTTCTTTATTCTGAGTAGCAATAATAGATGTATCTGCATTTTGATTATATTTATTATTTATCCACCAAATGAAACCTGCCGCTTCAAGAGCTAACAGAATGATAACTACTATTATAATTTTAAAATTTTTCATTATAAAATTCCTCCTTTTTCAAATTAAAACAATTGTTTCCCTATAATAAATTCCAAATCTGCAAGACTTTTTTCATAATTGGATAATACCCTATAATATTCAATCTCATAATTGAATAATGTCAGTTGATTGTTCAGAAGAGTGAGAAAATCAACCTTATCCACCTGATAACCAGCAATTGCAGATTGAAGAGATTGCGAGGCTTGAGGTATTATCCCTTGTTCCAAAAGTTCAAGAAGTTCATTATATTCTTCAATATTGGATCTTAATTCTCTGATTTTATATTGTATCTCATTTTTCATCCCAATGTAACTTTCACGCACAGCAGTGATTGTATGAGCAGTCTCTTCAACCTTTTTACTCTGCTTTTTATTAATAAATATTGGAATACTCAATGAAAACATTGTTGTAAAAAAATCCCTTCTATCGTCACGCTGGGTATATCCTAAAGAGACATTAAAATTTGGATAATAATCTTTTTTAGCGAGTTTATATAGATATTCATTTTTTTCAATTTGATTCTCCATAGCCTTCAACATCGGGCGAGTTTCAAAAGCAATTTTATCAAGTTCTTCGTTTTTTAGATTAAATTGTGACTGTTCAATTTCTGCAAGTTTCACAATTTGTGTTTCAGGTGACCTATTTAAAAGAGTATTTATTCTTGCAGTCAAACTTTTGCGTTTTTGCCTTAAGGTGATTAATTTTTCCATTATCTTTGAAATTTCCACCTGTGATTTTAAAATATCCTGTTGAAGCCCTCTGCCAACCTCATATTTACTACTGACAATCCTAATAAAACTTTCTAAAAGACTTTTATTCTTTTCGGTTATTTCAATAGATTTATCAATCAGATATAAATTGTAATAAGCGGTTTTAACTTTTTTTATAATTTCATTTTTTTTATCTGAAAACAATTCTCCAAAAACATTTTCTTCTTCTCCTGCTACTTTTTCTTTAAGAGAGGTTTTTCCGGGAAAAGGTATCTGCTGCGTAAATAGGAATTGTTTCCCTGTCATTGGCTCTAATCCAAAGGAGAACTGTTTGGCTGGCAGATTTATTATATTAAAATTTATTTGTGGGTCTTTCCATGCGCCTGCCTGAGGAATTCTCATCTTTGAAGCTTCCCAACTTTCACTTAATGCTTTTATTTCAGGATTATTTTGTAATGCCTCATCAATAAG
>JAUVVT010000204.1 GCA_030604505.1 bacterium
AAAAAAATTTTACTTATTTTCAGATATCATTTCCTTTTCTTTAATTTTGTAAGACAATGTCAAAAGTCCTTTTGATAAATGTTCATGCCTGAATGCAACATCCTCCGGAAGTTTGAGATTCGTAGGAGCAAAATCCCATATAGCTTTAACTTCATTTTTAACAAGTAAATCGGCTACATGCTGGCTAACTTTTGCTGGAACAGTGATAATTCCTATTGATATATTTTCTTTTTTCACAGTCTCATAAAGTTTATCAATATCTTGCACTTCAATTTCATTTATAATAAGTCCGATAACTTTTGGGTTTATGTCGAAAATTCCTTTTACGATAAAATCCCTTTTTTCAAAATTTATATAATTGGCTAATGCCTGTCCAAGATGTCCTGCACCTATAATAGCCATATGGTGTGGAGATTCCAATCCAATGATATTATTCAGTTTATTTAATATTATGCTGACATTGTATTTATGACCCGCTTTTCCGAATCCTCCAAAATTATGAAAATCCTGTCTTAATTGTGAAGTTTTAATATTTAGTATTTCTGCCAGTTCTCTTGATGAAATCTCCTCTATTTCATTATTTTTTATATCCTGTAAACAGCTCAGATAAAGAGGAAGTCTCTCTATAGTAGCATCCGAAATTATTTTTTTTGGATTTAACATAAATTTTGTTAATATTTTAACATTAATATAAAATAAATTTTCATATTTGTCAAGTATAAATTTTATAATTTTTATATTTTTTATCATTCCTACATATTACATAATTATAAAAAAATTAATTTTTTTTATAATTTTAGCAAAAGATTTACTATTGAAAAACAGTAAATCCTAACTTCATATTTTACAATTGTTATTATCTTTTAATTGAAAGGTTCAAGAAAAAAGTTAGACTTTTAATTGGACAATCTTTAAAACTTTTATGGTGTGCTTAAAGGTGGGCTATTTATTTTTAATATATTTTTTTAAAATAAATACACTATCCGTCCATAATCGATAAATAATTTATTTTGTTCTTCTTCTATCAATATCTTTAATTTTTAAATATAGGGCAGTGCCTGCAATGAAAATAAAGAAAAGTGAGATTACCAATCCTACTCTTCTTATTTGATATTCTTTTAAAGCGTCATTTGCCATTTCCCGCACATCGAGGGCAAGTTTTGTCCCTTCTCCCGTAATTTGTTTCACATTTTCAAGAGAAAAACTATGAACCATACTTCTTGCTTTTAACAGTTCCGTGTCAACATTATTTAACTGATATTTTATTTCAGCAACATGCATACCCTTCCTTTCCGCTTCTTCAGACAATATTTGGCAGTTATCCCGCAGTGCAGAAAAATTTTCAATACTATTTTTAATCTCAACAGCATCTGCGCTCCCAACTTCACCTTCTGCATGACAAATTCCACAGACAGATTGTTCTCCAATTCCAAGTGATTCTTTGGTAAGTTTTTGTATTAAATGATTGTTATGGCAAGTTGTACACTCCGGAAAATCAAATTCTTCAAAATATTTTTTATGAGTACTATTTAAAAATAGCTGGCTATTTCCAGGATGACATACACCACAGACATTATGTACAGACTCGATACCCGGTGGAGCTGCTCCGTGATTCCCATGACAGTCATTGCATGCCGGTGCACTTAAATCCCCTTCTTCTAACAGATATTCTCCATGAATACTTTCTTTATATTTTTCTAACTGATCCGTTGGGATCGCATATCCTTTCATATATTCAGCGTCTGAGTGACATATACTGCAGGTCTCCGGAATTTGTGCAACAAAAACGGTAGATGCAGGGTCTGTTTTTCTCTTCACACCATGAGCTTTATGACAACTTACACAGTTGGCTACTTTATTGTCTCCTGTTGCCAGTAATTTACCATGTTGACTTGTTAAATAATTTTCATATTGGTCTACTCTTATATTGGGATTAAATTTCTTCATATATTCAAAATCAGAATGGCATCTCGCACAGAATTCTGGCACTTCATTATGTTTTGGAGGCTTTTTATACCCTTTTTTAGGGTCCATGGCAAGCTCCTGGTCTTCACTTGCATCTATCTCCGGGTCTCCTCCATGACAGTCTGAACATAATACACCGCTGCTATTATGTATATCATTTTTGAATTCAATGCTTGGTGATGTCTCTTCTTCTTCAAATTCACTGTGGCATTCTATACAGTTATTCCGTTTTTCCTGGGAATATAAAGCTGTTGAGGAAAAAAGAAAAATTATTAAAAATGGAATGTAAATATTATTGAAATGTCTATTAATACTTTTCATAAGACTATTCGAACATCATTTAAAGACAAAATATGAAAGTAAAGTAATTATCCCCACATATAAAATAGCAAAAATACCTATAATTGAAAATATTGGGCTTTTCATTTCTTTTTTAGATTTAAAATCGAGAAATGGAACTAAAATCCAGAAGATACCAACCACCGCAAAAATAAAAGTCGCAACTAATTCACCGTCAAATATTAATATTTTTGCCGGAAAGAATTTTAATGTTTGAAACATAAATAAGAAATACCATTCTGGCTTGATGCCTTCCGGAGCAGGTGAAAATGGGTCCGCTTTCTGACCCAATTCCCATGGAAAGACAGCAGCAAGAATTGCAAGGATTCCGATAGCAAATAGCCATCCCAAAAAGTCCCTTAAAAAAAAGTCCGGGAAAAATAACATCTCCCTTTTGACCTCTTTCAAACCAACTGGTTTACTCATTCCCTGGCGCTGTACCATTAATAAATGTATAGCTAAAATAATAAGCACCGCTCCCGGAAGGACTGCGACATGAAATCCGAATAATCTTGTAAGGGTTGCTCCAGTAACGTCTTCTCCACCTCTTAAGAATCTAACAATGAATTCTCCCACAAAAGGAATGACTCCTGCTATGTCGGTGCCGACCTTTGTGGCAAAAAAAGATAACTCATTCCATGGAAGTAAATAACCGGTAAATCCAAAAGCAAGAGATATATACATTAATAGAACACCTGTAACCCAGGTCAGTTCACGCGGGGACCTGTAAGATTTTAACAATAAAACACTAAACATGTGTATAAAAACAAACAGAACCATTAGGTTTGCCGACCAACTGTGAATAGAGCGGATTAGCCATCCATAGTGCACCTGGGTCATTATGAATTGAACACTTTCAAATGCCCCTTCTGCAGTAGGCCGGTAATAGAGAAGAAGTAAAATTCCGGTTATGACCTGAATGATAAAAAATAGAAGGGTTATCCCTCCCATATAATACCAGATGGTGTGTTTGTAAATCGGAACCTTCTTTTCTGCAAGAAATCGTATTACTACTTTTATATTATATCTTTTGTCAAGCCAATCAAAGATATTGGTGATGTAAGTTCTCATATTATGTAATTTTTGAAACCATTATATCATCATCTTTAATAATAACATCTAAATTTTCCAAAGGTCTTGGGGGCGGACCGGATACATTGTTCCCATTAACGTCATAATATCCATTGTGACAGGCACACCAGATGCTTTCAGAATCATCTCGGAATTGAACAATGCAGTCAAGATGCGAACACGTTGCCATAAATGCTCTGTATTCACCCTGTTTCGTATAAATAAGAAGCCCGGGTTTTCTACCGAATTTGAATATCTTACCGGAATTTAAATGCATCTCGCCAACCTTACCAGCAGATACTGCCATAGGTTCTGCTTCAGTCGATTTCGGAGGGAGCATGAATCTCACTATTGGATATATAACAGAACTTGCAACAAGAGTAAAACCACCACCCAATAGGTAATTAATAAAATTCCTTCTCGATTTGTTTTTCTCTTCCATCATTATATTTTTAATTAATAAATATAAAACTTCTATGGGATTAATATAAATTCTGATAAACTGCAAATATTTGTCAAAACATCTCGATCAAACGAAAAATTCCGATTGATTACAATATGCAAATTTAAAAAAACTTAATTAGGGTTGTAAAATTAATTTTTTATTGCAAACAATATAATTTGTTTTAAAAAAAAGTCAAGATAAATAAAATGTATAAATTATAAAAAATATTTTAAGCTTTGTATTTATATTATCACAAACACACTTTTTCCTTTTCACAAAATCAATAAATATAATATATATCATTGTGATTCCGAGTAATAAGGAAGACGTGATTTCTTAATCCCGAAAACTCGGGACAATATCCTTCAAAAATCTAAATATTAATCATAATCATTTGTACTAATATAAATTTTTTGTTGACATTTATTATATTGATATTTAATTTATTATAATTTATATTACTTTTATAATTTATATAATCTTCATTCGAAAAGCTCAAAATCTTATTCCGATAAAAAAGTATGTTAAACTTCCGATTTAATCCAAAATTAAAAATACCGGGCTGGAGTTCAATTCCTTTACCGGACCAAGTGAAACGCCTGCTTATAATTTTTATTATTTTAGTATTTGGGCTCTTTGTTGCTCGGAGTTACCTGGTGCCCCCTACATTTTATGAAACTGGTAACTACCGGGCAGCTGCCGTAGATTCTATAATAGCTCTTCCAATCCATTATGCCGGGCAGGAGGTTTGCTCAGAATGTCACGATGAACAAGCAGAATTAAAACAAACATCATACCATAAAAATGTTGCCTGTGAAGTATGCCATGGACCGGGTGCGAATCATATTGAAGACCCCACTGAAATCACACTTTCGGCTCCCAGACAGCGAGGTTTATGTCCCCTCTGTCATACATATAATGCATCAAGACCAACGGGATTCCCCCAAATTGACCCTATTATTCATAATCCTTTAGAACCCTGTATGTCCTGCCACGAACCTCATAATCCCAAACCTCCGCAAACCCCTGAGGAGTGTGGGGCATGTCACGGGGAGATTGCACGAACAAAAGCCGTCTCACACCATGCCGCTCTCGAATGTACCAAGTGTCACACTGCACCTGAAGAACATAAAAATACTCCCATATCATTTCGTCCCAGTAAACCGTTAGAAAGAGCTTTTTGTGGTG
>JAUVVT010000383.1 GCA_030604505.1 bacterium
CGGGTAAAAACGACCTGCAGCAGGCAGTGAGAACGGCAGTAATAAACAAAAGAGCCGGAGGAATGGGGCTTATTACTGGCAGAAAAGCATTCCAAAAACCGATGAACGAAGGCGTTGAGATATTAAATGCAGTCCAAAATGTATATCTTACTGAAGAAATTACTGTAGCTTAGGTTTTATATCTGTTTTCAGAAGTATTAGAAGAAATCTATATATTATTATCATTACGGCCACCAATAATTTTATTAGTGGTCGTAATATTATTTTGGGAATTTATATCATATATAATTAATATAATGAGATAGTTTGGATTAATAGCAAAGATTATTTAACCTGAATAATTCATAGAAAAATTAACCAATAGCCAATAGCTAACAACCAACAGCAATTAAAAAACTTGAAGATTTTATATGAAATGCAGAAAATGTGAAGCAGTTATTCCAGACGATGCAATCCGTTGTCCGAAATGCGGTGGATTGATTCCACGAACTCAAAAACCATCGAAGCCGGAACCAGGGAAAACCGGTAAATTTGATATAAGTCTTATAGAAATTGGAGATAATAGAGAAGAGCTTGTCAACCTTTTGAGAAGAATACCGGGATTTAAAGATAGAAAAATTGAAAAAGACCTGGAAGACCTTCCGCTTTATTTATTTAGAGGGATTTCATCGGAAAGAATTCCAAGGATAAAGGAAAGATTTGAAGAGATTGGTGCTTTGATAAGAATTCAGGAATCAAAAGAGACAGAAGAGAAAAAAGAAGTTGAGAAAAGTTTTTGGGCAAAAAATAAATTATTAATCGAGATAGGTGCTACGGTTTTTTCTGTATTAGCCGTAATTATTGTTATCTTGTCGTTGAGCTCTAAAAAATATGTGCCGAAAATTTATGAAAGCAGCAGGGGATTTCGGTCTTCGCAAAGCTCTTCAAGACCAGGTAAAACCGGGAGTTTTTCTTATAGAACCAAGGATAACCGTGAAGTTGGTTTGAACTATTCAATTTTGAGCGAGGATATTGTAGATAGTAAAACTGAGGCGCGTGTTGAAACCAAGTTGGAGGTTGATGAGGGCGTTTCTGATGATGCCGCCGGTTTTATGATAAAGAAAATCGGTGAAGAATTAAAGAAAAAAAGAGGATTTAAATATTTCGATAGCCCCACTGAGGTTGAGGTCTTGCTTTATAATAAAGGGGATGAACAAAAATTCGGGAAAAACGGATGGAGGTTTAAATATAAATCAAAGAAGAGTTCATTGGGTGAGCTCATAGCACAGAATATAAAAAAGATTAATAGTTATCCGTATACTGCATTTAACAACAGAAGAGTTGCTTATTATCTGGATAATAAATTATATAATAATGAAATTAGCCCCGAAATAAAGTTATATCCATCTGAACATAATCATAATGCTGTTCAGATAGGGATCTCTGAAAAGAACCCAAAAATCAGTAAAAAAGATTATCTTTCAAAGATTGCAAGTAATATAGGTTCGGTTTTAAAAGATGAAGATACCAAATGTGAAGGGATTTTTATTAATTTACCGTCCGGGAGTTATTTTATTTCATCGGAATTGTGTAAGCTTGCTTATGCTAAATGGGGTGATGATTTTAAAAATAAAGAGCTTGTCGATTTTATATGGAGGAATATTCAGAAAGATGAAAAAAAATAAGAAAAAAATATTTTTATTTAGTTTGATTATATTATTCTTTTTGTTTTTTATTTTATTTTTATTCTGTGGGAATAAATCGTCAACTCAGACCATCCCGGATTTATCGGGGGCAAAACAACTTATAGCAATAGGAAAAATTGACGAGGCGATTAGCGAGTATAAAAGGATAATATCCGTATATCCTGAAAATCCTGAAGCTTATAATGGACTTGGAAATATATATGTAAAGATGGGTTTGCATGTTGAAGCTGCTCGGGAGTTTATGAAAGCAATAGAAGTTGCTCCTGAATATTCGGATTCTTATTTCAATTTGGGGAATGTCTATTTATATACAGGAAAATTTTCTGAAGCGTTACTAAGTTTCAAAGAAGCAGTGGAGCTAAATCCTGATAGTGAATCTGCCAGATTAAATATGGGGCTTACTCTCAGTTATTTGAAGAAGCCGGATGAATCTATTATTCAGTATAAAAAGGTCTTAGAGAAAAATGAGAATATTCCGGATGCATATCAATTTATGGGGTATGCGTATTTTTTGAGAGGAGATTTTAACGAAGCAATTTCAAATTATGAAAAGGCAGCAGCACTTGATCCCGATAATCCAAAAATTTATAATAATCTTGCCGGGGCATATTATAAAATAGGAAAATTTGACAAATCGCTGATGCATTGTAAAAATGCGATTAGTCTCGACTCGACTTATTCAAATGCTTATTGTAATATGGGAAATGCATATATAAAAAAGAAGGAATATTCAAGTGCGCTTGAATCGTATAAGAAGGCAGTCTCGTTAAATCCGGGAGACAGCAATTCATATTACGGTATTGGAAATGTTTACTATTCGAGAAAGCAGTATGATGATGCTGTTACAGAATATAAGAAGGCACTTTCCATAAATCCGAACCATGCAGAAGCTCACTGTAATTTGGGAACCGCATACGAAAGAAAAGGTATGACTGATTTAGCAGAAAAAGAATACCTGGCGGCTGTACAGATTAATCCGGATTTAACGGCAGCACAGATTAATTTGGGTTTTATTTATAATGAGCAGGGAAAAAGTGAAATCGGAAAAAAGATTTTAAAGAAAGCATTTGCGGCAGGTTTAGATTATACAAGAGCAGACGTCAATCTTTCTCATGAATATTTCAATTCGGATATTTTAAACTTTGATAAATTGATTGAAGGATTTGAAAACGACCTGAAAAGTAATCCCGAAGATGTTGATATTTACTTTACTATTGGAAGGTTGTATGAAATTAATGGTGATTTATTGAAAGCTGTGGAATATTATGAAAGATATTTGAAGGAGGCGGGAGATGTTGAGGTGGTACGGAAAAGAATAGAGCAGATTAAGAAAGAGAATAGGTAGTGTCAAAAGTTCTATGAAAAACGAGGATAAAATATGAAACCACAGAGACCACAGAGGAATACTCTTAAATATAAAGGCAAAGTTGTAGGTAATCATAGAATAGATTTTATGATAGAGTATAAAGTTATCGTAGAATTGAA
>JAUVVT010000185.1 GCA_030604505.1 bacterium
CCCGGAAAGTTAATGGATTTTCGTGCATCTGTCGTATCTTCAAAAAATGTTATATACTGCATCTCGACTGATGGGTTTGTATGGAGCTATACACCTGCAACTGGCAAGTTTGAAGACCTGGGGCATGTGATAGGATGTCCCAATCAGCCCCATTATACTCCAAACATTGCACTTGATGAAGAATGGGGCCGACTCTATTTTATTGCAGGCAACCACGGCGGCGGAGTTCTTGAAGAAGCTCTGGAAATTCTCACAATTTTAGACATCAGGGAAAAAAAATATTACTGGATTGGTAGTATTGAGGGTGTGGAGGGCTGTTTCGGTGCTATAACCGCAGAAGACCATTCTGTCTATTTCAGCTGTTTTGGTTTAATTTATAAAGGAAATGAAGTCCTTAAAGATAAAAGAGGCAGACCTGTAACAAGACCCTATCTCTTACGTTATGATCCGCCGGAGGATATTGAATCACTGCACTAAAAATAATTCTACGGCACTTAAATGATTTTAAAGTTTATCAGTAACAACATCAGCAAACAGCTTTTAAAGATCCTGAACATGTTTCAGGATCGGAATGCCAGACTAATATTTCATCTAATCCAAAATAACCTATGATATTATCATTGTATTAGTAGATTATTAATGATAGTTAATTGAGCTACATACCATTAGCATTCCGTTCCGCCACGAAGTGGTCACTTTGTGAAAGCATCGAGATCAGAATCTGTCAAATACTATTTTTTATGAGGTTCTATAAATAACTTATCAATTGTAAAATCATTTATATAATACTAAATTCAATAAAATTAGGAGGATTTTAAATAATGGAAATTAATAAAAGGTCTGCCCTAATTATAATATTTTTCTTGTTTATAGGATTTTTCATTCAATCAACGTTTGCACAAAGAATGGGAGGATTACCTCCCGGTTCAATTTCCAAACGTATTCTGATTTCAAACGGCCCAAAAGGTCCAATTCATGGAGGTGAGAGTGCCGTAACCGATATGATTCTTTATAATGACGGTTGGGTGTATGGAAGCACAAAAGCCACCTGGGGTGCCGAAAACTGTCATCTATTCCGCATTGACAGCGAAAAGAGCGAACATGTGCTTAATATAACCTCCAAACTTCCCGGACAGACCGCAATTACCGACCTCGATACTGGACCGAAAAATGTCATTATCGGTTGCACATCAACCTATAATGAAATCTTTGATGATAAAGATAACAAATATGAAGGCGGGCATCTCTTTTCGTTTAATCCACAAACAAAAGAATGTACAGATTTGGGCATTGTCGCTGCCGGACAGGGAATCAACTGTATTGCTGCAGACACCACTCGTTCGATAATATACGGTGTAACTTATCCGCCCGGGCATCTTTTTGCTTATGATTTCAACACAAAATCAATCAAAGACTTTGGTGAAATTATGACACCATGGAGAGTCAAAGACCTTGGGAGAGTATCCTGGAGAGGTGTACCTAAAGTGCTTATGATTGATGATGCAGGGACAGTGTATTTTTCTACATATTACCGGAGAGAAATAAAAATAACCGCACAAGAGCTGATGAAAGGCGGAACCACATCATTTTCATCTAATGAAGGCGGTCGTATTTACAGGCTTGCATACGGCGGCGAAAAACCTGTTTTCACAGGAGCGGTTATTCCCACCCAAACAGGAATGGACAGTGATCCACTATATGAGAATGGTATTGCTTCGGCAGTACGCGCAAAAGATGGTGGATTCTGGTGCGGCACAATCAACGACGGTTTTTTGTTCAAGTTTTATCCATCAACTTCAACTGTCATTAATAAGGGCAAAGCTTTCCAGTATTGGAACCTGAAATCACTCGCTTACGGAAGCGACAACAGACTCTATATGCTTGGTGGACGCGACTATGACAACTCATGGATTCTCTGTTATGATTCCATAACAGGTTCAATAGATTGTCTCGGCTGGCCCGACAATACAACTCAGTGCGGCGTAATATGTGCAGATAAGGAAGGCAGAATTCTTATAGCAGAAAACCTGCGACATTCGTTTATCTGGGTATGTAATATTTCAACTAAAAGATAATTTTTAGTAAAACTCAAATAATTAAGCATCTCAAGGAATAAGATAACCTATTTCTTCGGTTAAGTGTTTCCTTTATGATAAAAACAAACTATTTTTATTAACCTGTGCAGTCTGACAGGGATAGCCCTATGGTTGTCCCTAAAATTTTTTACAAACTTAAAATTGATTTACATTGAACAAAATTTTTCCTTATATATTATTTATAACCTTTACCGATGTTTTCTTCTTCATATTTCACACTTATCTGTTCACAATTTTTTATATAAAAACACCACTTATATAAATCTTATTCAATGTTTTTCTTGCCTATCTTCAGTTCATAACATCTGTCTGTTAACTCAATAAGCTCATTAAATCCAAAAGTCCCACGGTCGGTCAATCGTCTTGTTAAATGTTGCGGAATTGCCTCAAGACCGTTATAAGCTCCGCTGATTGCTCCAGCCATCGCCGCTGTCGTGTCCACATCTCCCCCGACTGCAACCGCCGTGCAAATCGTTTCCCAATAGTTTTCGGGAGACCTTAAAAATGAATACAAACTCCATAAAACACTCCCCGTAACAAAAGGAGATATTCCTTCCCACGGATTTACATATTCGGGCTCAAGACCTGCCTTCGAAATAAAATTCACCGCTTTATCCGGTGGTAATTCCAACCATTCATTTAATTGCAAAATAAAATTTGCAACTGAATTATCTATCTTTTTTGTCCATTCGCTAATTTTATTAAGGAACTGATATTTCTTAATCTTTTTTTTCTGAAGAGCCAGAGCCACAGAACCGGCAATCGCAACCGCACCTGCCGAACACCGGTTGTCCTTATGAGTGATACGCCCCTGGTCATATGCAGCATAGATAAGTTTTTTTGGATTGTCAAAAAACATCAACCCTATTGGTCCGGCACGCATTGCACTCCCGTTCCCCGCTGATGGCGGGGGAGTTCCGGCTTCATCCCACGGTACTCCTTCTATAAGTCGAATTGCTGCAAGCTCTGTTGCACGTCCCCGTCCGACTATTCTATTTTCGGAAAAAATTGCGGCAATCCGCCGCGCATAATCACGGGGCTCAAATTTCTTACATTCCAGATAACTCTGAAGCAGCTCACGGGCAAGCTGGGAATCATCAGTATACTGACCAATCGAAACTTTTCCCTTTATTTCTCTCTCATCATAAACAGCACTCAAAATATTTTTAACATACCTACTGCAGGCTTCAGGGGAATACCCCTCCACAGGAAATCCCAATGCATCTCCCAAACACTGTCCAATCAAACACCCGCTAAATTGTTCTTTGCACGGAATCTTCATTTGCAAATAAATCAAATTAAAAAGTTTTTATAGTAGTGACAGACCATCGTTCTGTCCTATATCTTATCAATAATAAAGTAAACTCAATAAGGTCTATTCCTTTTCAGCAAATCCTCTTTCGCAGCACCTACCCTCTGCTCCCACGCTTTAAGACGCCCAGTCAGTATATACTGAACGCTTTTAACAGATTTGTCTCCATAGAGATTATTAAGTTCACCCGGATCATTTTTAAGGTCATATAGTTCATTTTTCCTTTCATCCTCATAATGATGGATAAGTTTCCACCGCTTGATCCGTATCATACGCATATGGGCGACCGCGTGGTACTTCATATCATAAATAAGAAAAAGCTCATCCCTCCATATTTTCTCCTCTCCGCGAAGCAGAGGAAGTATACTGATTCCTTCGAGATGAGAAACATCAGTCGTTTCCAAACCCGCTATTTCCATAAAAGTCGGAAAAAAATCAATGTGTGAAACCAATTCATTACACCTTGACCCCGGTTTTACAACACCGGGCCAGCGAACTATTAACGGCACAACGATTGAATCATCGAACATATTTGGTCTTGGAATATCTGTTCCGAGAAAACGCGCATTACCTTTAGACCTCAAACCGTGCCGTCCAAGACAATACCCATTATCACCGGTAAAAACAACAACCGTATTTTCCTCCAGACCAAGAGTTTTCAATTCCTCAAAAAGTCGCCCCATATTACGGTCAATTGACGTAACAGGTGCATAATTCGCAAGATATCTCTTTTGAAGTTCTTGCTCTGGATAATCTTTTGCCTCTGGAAATCTTTTATAGTCAGGAAGCTTAAATTTCTTCCCGATATAATGAGCCATATCTTCTTCGGGAACGGGCAGGTAGCCCATATGCGGAGCAGGATAAGAAAGGTAAAGCATAAATGGTTTATCACGGTTCTCATGAATAAAATTAATTGCATAATCAGTCAATATATTTAATGTAAATCCCTCTATTTTTTGATTTTCAACACGCTCATCTCCCCTCTTGACATATAAAGTCGGATTCAGTGGTCCATGAGCATTAGTGAATCCAGCCCAGTAGTCGAAACCTCGAAGTGTGGGCCAGTATTCCATCTCTTTTCCAAGATGCCATTTACCGACAATTCCTGTGGTATAGCCGGCATTTCGAAGCACCTGTGCGAATGTAACTGACCCATTGGGTAAACCGGTAACTTCATCATTGTTAATAAAATCATCAATTCCGACCTGATGATTATAGCGGCCCGTGAGCATCATAGCACGCGATGGAGAACATACCGGCACTGTAACAGCAGTCTTGAATAACATTCCCTCCGATGCAAGTTTATCCATATTCGATGTATGGACATCTTCGTTACCATAAACACCAACCCACCATGAAGGCTGGTCGTCGGTATTGATAAGAACAATATTAGGTTTCTTATCAGTTCTTTGTCCATATACTCTTTTACCAAAAATATTCGGAACAGCTGCACCAGCTAAAAATCCCATTGATGCTGCAAGAAACCTCCTCCTGTCGATATTCATACTCTTACCTCCTTCATAAAAAAATATCGATTTACAATTTTATTTAAAATTTAAAAGATGTGAATATCTATCATTTTTAAAGTTAGATATGTTTTTTTGTATAAATATGTGTAATGATGAATCTAAGTGTTTGCATTCATTCTGGAATTGTTTAGTTAATATAATATTTCACTACTGTCCCAATATTAACCAAATAAATTTAATTGGTTAAGATTGTTGACATATGAGATTTTGCAATTAAATTGTGTAAGTGCTTGTAAAAGCGTGATTTTTTCAAAAGGGATGACACTCAAA
>JAUVVT010000287.1 GCA_030604505.1 bacterium
AGAAAAATGAATAAACCTAAAGTTGGATTTATGTCAGTCTCCTGCCCGACGCACATCAAGGCATCTGATGAACTGGGCAGACCTTGGGTTGAAAGTGAGACTACAGATAGAGCAGTTAATGCTTTAAAAATAAGTGGATTAGAGATAATAAAATACCCTGAGGTTATAGTTTCTATTCAATCTGCACTTGGGGCTGTTGATAAATTCCGTGAAAGTAATATCGACTGTGTAATAATTTTCATTGATACATGGAATTGGGCAAATCAAATTGTTCAGGCTGCAAGAGAAGTTAATCTTCCGTTGATTTTGTGGGCAATTCCTCTGCCAGCGAAGTGGTCAATTGGAGGTCTTGCTGTTACTCATGGTTCTTTAGATGAGTCTGGGATTGAGCACGAGGTAGTTTATGGATTTCCTGAAGATGATGGAGTTATGGATAAAATTTTGAATTTTTCGAGCGCTGCGATGGTTATAAACAGTTTAAAAAGGTCGAGGTATGGGTCAATTGGTGGTCCCGGTATGGGAATATATACAGGCATTGTACCTGCAAATCAGTGGCTTAAAGAATTCGGGATAAGTGTGGGATTTACAGATCAATATACTGTGGTGGTTGAAGCTGAAAAAGTTTCAAAGAGAGAAGTAGAGGATTATTACGAAGAATTAAAAAAAGATTACAATAAAATTCCTCCACTTGATGAGATTATGGAAAGGTCTATAAAGCTGTATTTTGGATTGAAAAAGATTATTAAAGAAGAGGGGTATAATTTTACCGGTGTGAAATGCACATTTGATTTAAGTGACAATTATTGTTCAGCCTGTCTTGGACAGAGCAGGCTTGGAAAAGATGGATTCTCCACTGCCTGTTTGAGCGATGCTAATGGTGCCCTTACTATGTATATTATGCGTCTTTTAACGGATGAACCACTTTTTATGGCTGATGTCAATCTTATAAACAAGAAAGAAAAAACTATTCGTCTGATAGATGATGGTGCTGCAGTACCACAGCTTGCGAAAAGTAAGGATTATGTAGAACTCGATTATCAACCGAGGCTTGAAGCCAAAGCAAGTGGGATTTGTACCAATCTTATTGCAAAACCGGGAATGGTAACACTTTCGAGGTTATCGAGGGTTGACGGAAAGTATCATATGCATATTGTGGAAGGTGAGGCTTATGATGCTCCAAAGAAACTAAAGGATGAATGCGGTTACCCCTTCTGGCCACACTGTTTTGTGAGGCTCGATGCTGATATGGATAAATTTATTCAAAATCTCAGAAGCGAATATATTCATATGGCTTATGGAAATCTCAAACCAAAACTGATGGAGGTCTGCAAACTATTAAAAATCGTTCCCGATTTGAGCTAAAATAAATATTTCTTTTAAAGTAAACAATCATTGAAATTTTGGTTTTTCGAAATTTTTTTAATGACATTAATTCGTAAAAATTTTACTTATTAAATTTCAATTAAAAAGAAAAAAGGTTAATGAACTTTTTCGATTATGCAATTGTAGCGGCATTTTTTATAGGAATTTTCTGGATTGGCTCATATTTTTACCGATGGATAAAAGAGCCTGATGATTTTTTTGTAGCGGGAAGGCAGTTAACTCCATTTATCCTTGCAGCAATGTTAACCGTTACTAATATGTATCTTTATAACTTTGTTGGAGAGGCAGGACAGGCTTATAAAGAAGGGATTTCGATTATATGGCATGAATGGACAGGTAATATGGCTCTTGCTTTTTCCGGGTTATTTGTTATTCCAATTATGAGAAGACTTAAGATAAGAACCGTGCCAGAGATTATTGAAAAAAGATATAACAAAGCGGTAAGGATTCTTGTAAGTTTTATATGGATAATAAGATTCTGCGGATTGCTGGGGATTGTTCTTTATCTTGGCGGGGTGGTTGCTGAACAGGTTACAGGTTTTCATTCTTATTCATTCTGGATACTTTTATTGGCTGTAATAGCAGTTACTTATACATTTTTAGGTGGAATGTGGTCGGTTTCTTTAACTAATACGACCCAGTTCATACTAATGCTTGGTGGTTCTTTAATAGTGCTTCCAATTGTTATGTCGGCAGTCGGGTGGTTTCCGGAAATGGTGAGACAACTGCCAGACGGACATTTGAATTTTATTCCATCGATTGGGAAATTCGACTGGAAGTTTATACTTGCTATTTGGCTTATAGGATTCGAATGGGCGTCAACCGATCAGGGTATGCTTCAAATGGTTTTTAGTGCAAAAAATACAAAAACTGCAGCAAAAGGATTAGTATTAGCAGGAATTATTTTAACACCTTTTAATCTTTTGATGTTTTTCCCTGGTCTTGCTGCAAGAGTATTATACCCCGGAATAAGTGAAGTAGATGCAGTTATTCCGATACTTTATGCTAATGTTCTTCCTCATATAATTCTGGGGATGATTGTAACGGGATTTATGGCTTCTGAATTGTCAACTATAGCATCAAATATTAATGCCATTGCAACACTATTTACAGTTGATATTTATAAGAATTTTTTAAGAACAAAGGCAACTAAAAGTGACATCCTTATTACTGTTAGAATGATGACCATTTTAGCCGGGATATTAATGATTATATTTGCTTTCTTTGTTAAGTTTTATTTTCAGAGTGCTGTGGATGCCTGGCTCTTTATTATGAGTTTTCTTGACATGCCTCTTTTTGTAGTCCTTATTATTTACGGATTTTTATGGAAAAGAGCGACTTGGCAGGGAGCATTATTTGGATATCTCGGAGGTGCATTATCTGGAATAATAGCGTTTCTGGTTTTTGATTTGAAAGTTGGATATGATTTTGCAATTGTAACATTTGTTACCACAATTGCTTCTCTTATAATCTGTCCTATTGTAAGTTTATTGACAAAACCAACCCCAGAAGAAAAAATAAAAGAGATATGGAAGGCAAAAAAAGTGAGTGAAGAGGAAATTCAGGCAAAAGAAGTTTTTCATATTATTCCGGTTTCTTTCTGGGGAAGATTCTGCATTGGACTTATTTTAACTGGATTAATAATGTTTGTTATTGCTGTTATTATGGGGAGCATGAATATTGTAAATGCTTCACTGGTTGGAATTTTAGGGATGATTATTTATTTTGTAGGGTGTTTTACAAGATTATATTTTGAATGAATTTTCTGAAAAAGGGAAAATATATATTAAAATTTGATTATACTATTTATGATTATGTAAAAAAAATAGAGAAATAATAACCATTAAAAGTCTTTTTGAAACATTTAATGTTAAATTTGAAAATTTCCTTATCGTGGAGTTTTCAAAGATAATTAAATAATTAAAAAAGGAGGGGTAAAAATGAGAATTTTAAACTTTAAAAATGCTTTATTTCTGGCTACTATTGGATTTATATTTTTGTTGGGATTTTATTGTGCAAAGGAAGAGAGTATAAAGGATATTCGGTTGGTTGATTTTCAACCGAAGCCGATGCTTGTAACAAAGGTGACAGATGTTCAGAAAGCCAAATATCCAGCCATAGATTTTCATAATCATCTGAGGAGGATTGTTGATTCTGAAACCGATATTTCCGAATATGTTAAAATTATGGATGAATGCAATATTAAAGCGGTTGTTAACCTTGACGGCGGCTGGGGAGAGAATCTTGATAAACACCTGAAAAGATTGAAAGAACCTTATCCTGACAGGTTTATTGTATATGCACAAGTTGATTTTAGGAATCAATAAAAAAGGGAGCACAAGGATTAAAGATACACAAAAGTTTAGGGCTTGGAATAAAAGAAGCGAATGGAAAATATCTGCGAGTTGATTCTCCAAAACTGGACGCAGTCTGGGGAAAATGTGGTGAGCTTGGCATCCCTGTGGAAATACATACTTCAGACCCTGCTGCCTTTTTTACTCCTCTTGATAAATATAATGAGTGGTTAGAAGTACTCATAGACCATCCGAACTGGATGTTTAATAAACCTGAATACTATTCCCGTGATGAGCTTCTAAGACAGAGAAATAATGTCATTGCAAAACATAAAAATACGGTCTTTATTGGAGCACACATGGGGAATAATCCTGAAAATCTCCATAAAGTTGCCGAATGGTTGGATAAATATCCTAATTTTTATGTTGATGTAGATGCAAGACTGAGCGAACTTGGAAGACAGCCATATACTGCG
>JAUVVT010000360.1 GCA_030604505.1 bacterium
GTTGCTTCGGTTTCATGTATTTACGGATTGGGCTCACCTCAGGATTATATGGATATGATTCTTATATTAAGAAAAGGCGAATCTATTGACAGGGACAAGATATTAACGAAACTTATCGATGTGCATTATGTGAGGAACAATATTGATTTTTATCATGGCATATTCAGAGTAAGAGGGGATGTTATTGAAATTTTTCCTGCTTATGCGGATAAACCGATAAGAGTGGATATGTTCGGGGATGAGATTGAGAAACTTTCTGTTATTGGACCTTTGACCGGAGAGATAATCGAGGAAAAGGATATAATATATATTTTTCCGGCAAAACACTTTGTCATTCCATATTCAAAATTAAAGAATTCAATTGTTGAGATACGCAGAGAATTAAAGGAGCGGCTTGAATATTTCAGAAAGGAAAATAAATATCTTGAGGCACAGCGGCTTGAGATGAGAACCAACTATGATATTGAGATGATGCTTGAGATCGGTTATTGTTCGGGCATAGAAAATTATTCGCGGCATTTATCGAGCAGACTTCCGGGACAAAAGCCGTATACATTATTGGATTTTTTTCCTGACAATTTTCTTATGTTCATAGATGAATCGCATGTAACTCTTCCACAGGTGCGCGGGATGTTCAATGGAGACAGGTCGAGAAAAGAGGTTCTCGTTGAACATGGATTCAGGTTGCCATCTGCACTCGATAACCGTCCTTTAAATTTTGAAGAGTTTGAATCGATGATTAATCAGGGGATTTTTGTTTCAGCAACACCTGCTGATTACGAACTTGAAAAAACTAAAGGTGTTGTGGTAGAACAGCTCATTCGTCCGACAGGTCTATTGGACCCTGAAATCATCGTGAAGCCCGTTACGGGGCAGATTGATGATATGATTGAAGAGATTAGAAAATGTGTTAAAAAGAATGAAAGGATTCTTGTTACTACACTGACAAAAAGAATGGCTGAGGATTTAACGGAGTATCTGCTTGGTCTCGATATAAAAGTGAGATATCTCCATTCAGAGATTGGTGCACTCGACAGGATAGGGATATTAAGGGGATTAAGATTAAAGAAATTTGATGTTTTGGTTGGGATAAACCTGCTGCGTGAGGGACTTGACCTTCCGGAGGTATCTTTAATAGCTATATTGGATGCCGATAAAGGAGGATTTTTAAGGTCGGAAAGGTCTCTTATGCAGATTGCAGGAAGGGCTGCAAGAAACAAGGCAGGCAGAGTGATATTTTATGCCGACAAAATAACCGAATCTATGAGGAAAACAATAGAAGAAAGCAAAAGAAGGAGAAGAATTCAGCAGGCATATAATGAAAAGATGGGAATAGAGCCCAAAACTATTTATAAAACCCTTGATGAAGTATTGATGACTACTTCTGTTGCTGAAAGCGCTTCGGGAGAATTTGTCAAAGAGAAAAAAGAGACGGAATACAGGTCGGAAATGGAGAAGGAAGATATTATTGAATATCTGAAAAAGGAGATGAAACGGGCTGCTGAACAGCTTGAGTATGAAAAGGCGGCAAAAATCAGAGATGAAATAGACAAAATGGAAGAATTGAAATAGTTTTTAAATATTAAGGGACAAAGGCAATAGCCAATAGGGAATAGGGTAGTTGAATGATTTACTTCTTGGTAAATGGTTAATTAATAATATCCTAAATCTAAAATCGTAAATTCTCTATTTATGTAATATATTTTTATATTATAGCTCAATGAAAGATACAGCAAACACAGATGATAAATGGGAAATAATAGGGGAATCCGATAAGATACTGGAGACAAAAAAGATAATCGAACAGATTGCGTCTGCTGATATTTCAGTATTGATTGTAGGGGAGAGCGGGACCGGCAAGGAGATGGTTGCAAAGGCAATTCACCAAAAAAGCAGGCGGAAAGATAATACGATTGTTTCCGTTAATTGTGGTGCTATTCCAGAGGGAATTCTCGAAAGCGAACTTTTCGGGCACGAAAAGGGTGCATTTACAGGTGCCGTCGGGAAGAGAAAAGGATACTTTGAAATAGCTGACGGGGGAACGATTTTTCTTGATGAAATAGGAGAGATGAGTTTATATACTCAGGTTAAATTTCTTCGGGTACTCGAAGGGAGAGAATTTATAAGGGTGGGCGGCACCGAGGCGGTTAAAGTCAATACAAGAATTATTGCGTCAACTAATAAAAACCTTGAGGTCGCAGTCGAAAAAGGAGAGTTCAGAAAAGACCTTTATTACAGACTCAAAGCTGTGACAATTAACGTCCCTCCGCTGCGGGAAAGAACTGAAGATATTGAAATGCTTGCAAATGTCTTTTTAAAGGACTTCAGCAAAAAGATGAAGATGCCGTTTAAAGGAATTTCGCCCGATGCGATATATGTACTTAAAGAATATTCCTGGCCCGGAAATATCAGGGAGCTCAAAAATTTAATTGAAAGTATTGCTGTTTTAAATAAAGGAGAAGTAATAAAGGTTTCCAATCTACCTGAGAATTTGAGGGAACATTCAGAGTTTGACAGAACCCTGCCGGTTCCTCTTAAGATGTCTCCCGAACAGGCAGAACGTGAGCTTATCTACAGAACGCTGCTGGTCTTGGGTTCGGAATTATCGGAAGTAAAAAGATTATTAGTTGAAAGCATAAAAGGAGAGTCGAAGTATATAGATGATGAAAAACTTAAGTACAAGACAGATATTTTAGAAGAAATACCTTTTAGAGAAAATGACGACATTAATGAAGTGTCATTAAAAGACAATGAAAGGGAATTAATAATAAAAGCTTTAACAAGGAATAAAGGAAACAGGAAAAGAGCGGCAAAAGACCTTGGGATAAGCGAACGCACTCTGTATAGAAAGATAAAACAGCTTAATTTGTGACTTTGGATTAGGATTTGTCAATTTTCTTTATTGAATTAAAAAATATGGGTGGTAAAAATTTTTTTAACCAGAACAGAAGTTCAGAAACTTTTACATTAGAAGATTTTAAATATGTTAAAAAAATAGATGCCCACTTGCATATAAATAGTGTCGATCCGGCGTTTTTGGAAAAAGCAGTGGAAGATAATTTTCGCATACTTACTGTAAATACCGATGTACCGTTTTTCCCCTCTCTTGAAGAGCAGCAGGAGTTTGCTGCTGAACATATGAAAGCGTTTCCTGAGAACATCAGATATGCGGCGTCATTTAGAATGGATGGATGGGATGAACCCGATTGGCAGGATAAGACAATTGAATATTTAGAAAAATTTCTGAAAAAAGGTGCTGTTGCCGTTAAAGTTTGGAAAAATATAGGTATGTCTTTTAAGGATAGAGATGGAAAATTTGTTATGATAGATGACCCGATGTTTTATCCAATATTTGAATATCTGGCTGATAACGGGATTCCTATTTTGGGTCATATTAGCGAGCCGAAAAGCTGCTGGCTGCCGCTGGAAAAGATGAATATAAAAAGTGTGAGGGCATATTTTGA
>JAUVVT010000196.1 GCA_030604505.1 bacterium
CATTTTTAATCCGCAGTGATATTCAATCGCAAGAAAGACAGGATGTTCTGCGAGCTGGTATTGCAAAGATAGATATAACACCTGAAAAACCGATTAAAATGTTTGGATACCGCGCGCGTAAAAACCTTTCCGAGGGCATCAATGACCCTCTGTATGCACGTGCTGTTGTATTCGAAAACAGTGGAAAACGGCTTGTTCTTATTTCTTCTGACTTGATAGGTTCTTATGGAGAAACATTTAAATATATGCAGGAAAATATTACTGAAGAATTTAACCTCAAGCCGGATGAACTTTTTTTATCAGGCATTCACACACATGCCGGTCCGACTTTGACTGTGGACAAGGAGAACGGTCATCCAAATAATCTGGAATATACGAAAAAGCTTAGAGAAAAATTAATTACTATAATACGTGATGCGATTAACAATATGACTACTGTTCATACGGGTGTTGGTATTGGTTACTCTCCTATTGGTTCAAATCGGCGTGAGATGCAGCGTGATGGCTCAATAAAACTCGGGCGCAATCCATACGGTCCCACAGATAAAGAAGTTTTGGTGATGAAAATAGTTATACCGGATGGGCTCCCTGTAGGTGCACTATTTGATTATGCCACTCATGCAACATCATTGGGCGGTAAAAATCTGCTGATAAGCGGGGATGCTCTGAGACTCGCCGGGCAATTTGTAGAAAAGATACTTGGTAGAGGAGTCATTTCTCCTATATTTGCAGGAGCCTCAGGCAATATAGATCCATGGTACAGGGTTCTTCCTGCATTCAATAACGAACCGGGATGGATACCTGAGCCTGTTTTTCTTGGGACGATGCTCGGCGAAGAAGTGGTAATTGTCTTCCGGAATATTAATAAAGTAGTTCCGGGTGGCGAAATTAAAACTTCCTTCGCAACAATTAATTGTCCCCGTAAAAAGAGTGATGATGAAGCAGCCGAGCAGGAAGACACTTCCGTACCTGTTAATATAACTGCTGCACGTGTGGGAGATGTCGCCTTTATAGGTATCAGCGTCGAAATGCTTGCCGAAGTCGGTATGGCTATAAAAGCAGGGTCACCTTACAAACATACATTTTTGATTACACACTGCAACGGAGCAAGCGGCTACCTTCCACCCGATTATCTATATAAAGAAGGGGGATATGAAATCAGGAGCACTCCATTTGCTCCGCAGGCAGCCGATATGGTTGTAAAAAAAGCACTCAAGATGCTTTATGAGCTGTAGTAGTTTTTTTATAATTTTGATAAAATAATAAAGCTCTATTAAAAATCAAATAATCAAAAAACGAAGTACTTAAAAAAATGTTTAAAAAACAATGGGATATAAAATAGTTCTCACAATGGACAGGACAATGGCGAGTGATTACCACGGAAGTTTGTTCTATGGATTCAGTGCCTGTTTTCCCCAGGGAATATTACCGGACTGGTTTTTTTATCGTGCTTTTTGTCCGAACGGAAAGGCAAACCCGGACGGTTCATTGAGATTCGCAAACTGCGGCACAAGGAAGGTAGAATCCGCACTCTTAGATAATGGCTTTACAAAGAATGATATTATTCTCGCCCATCCTGACTATATCGATGAACTCGTTACTGAAGATACAAAAATATTATCTATTTCCTCGAATGATCCGTTAGGAATTGGTCCTGCGACATCAACATTCACAAAGCTGTTTGGCGGTGAAGGACGTATGGCTGTAAAATTGAGAGAGCTTCTTAATTCTCCTTCTATAAAACGGTATAAGCCAAGAATTTTTCTCGGCGGACCGGGAGCATGGCAGTTGAGAGTAAATCCGGATAAAAGAAAGGAACTGGGTATTAACTGTGTCGTGGTAGGCGACGGCGAAATTACCGCACCTGATTTATTCAAGAAAGCATTAAATAATAAGGATATTCCGAAATCTATAAACGGAATTACGCTTGACGGAGATAGGTTTTTCAAGATAAAGGGACCGACTATCACAGGTCTGATTGAAGCTACAAGGGGATGTGCAAGGAGCTGCAAATTTTGTGTTCCATCGCTAAAGAAGATTCGTTCAACACCTGTTTCGGTATTAAAGAACGAAGTAAAAATAAATCTGGAAGCCGGCCAAAGAGGTGTCATACTTCACGGCGAAGATATTTTTCTTTACCAGTCTGACGGTTTAAGGGTAAATGGTGATGCTGTTGTGAATCTTTTCAAAGAGATTTATAGTATACCCGGTGTAAAGTGGGTTTCTGCAAGCCATGCCTCCCTTTCATCTGCTTCAAGTTCACCTCGAACTGTAGAAAAAATATCAAAAACACTCGAACTCGGCACAAATCTCCATCCTACTAAGTCATTTCAAGTCGGTATAGAAACAGGCAGCCCTAAATTAATCAGTACGCATATGAAAGGAAAAGCGTATCCGTTTAAAGCGGAAGAATGGCCCGACGTAGTGAAAGACGGTTTTAAGATATTTACCGATAATCACATTATCCCCTGCTCTACCATAATCCTTGGTCTTCCGGGCGAAACAGACGACGACATTCAGAAAACTATAAACCTCGTAAAAGCGTTAAGACCATATAAAAGTGTAATAGTCCCTATTATATTTACAGCCATGCAGACTACTAAGCTTGAAAATGAAAAGTCTATCCAAAAGGATGGACTCACACCGCTTCACTGGGAACTTATGCTGGCATCATGGGAGCATAATTTTTACTGGTTTCCAAGAATATATAAGACTTACGGAAGGGAAAATCCTTTGATATTAAAGACAGTCATACATACCATCATTAAATCGGGGAAATTTTATATTTTAAATAAAATAAGGAAGAAGATTAAAAATACTTCTTCTTAATAGAAAGTTTCTTTTCCGTCGGAGGCGGGTCCGCCTGCGGTGGAGGCTATTTCTTTTAAAAGAAAGTGTCTATACTTTTCTGTAGTCGGTTTCTACAGCTTCGGTTCCGTCTTCTGCTTTTACAATTTTGTAATCACCGAAAATATTCGGTGCTTCTTTCTGCATCAGCTTCAGCATTTTTACAGCTACTTTTCTTATTTCCACATCAGCAGCTATATATCCTCGCAGTTCGATAAAATGTCTTAAAGCTCTTGCATTGGCTGTAACGAATATCTTTGTTTCGGTAGCATTCGGTAGAATACTCCTTGCAGTCTGACGGACTAACTTTTTCTTTAATGTAGAACTCAAATCCGGGTATCTTTCATTTACCTTGTCATTCAGTTTCTCGAGCATAAATTTATATTTTTCGATTATATCTTCCATACATTCGAGCCAAATATTATGAAGTTCTTCATCGGAACTTATCAGGTCAGGCTCAACAAAGTCGGTTTCTGACTCATCGACAAACCTCTGCGAGAGCTGGCTGTATCCCCATCCGGCGCGATGTCTAACGAGCTCGTGAGTAAAAGACCTCGAGACACCGCATATAATAAAATTCCATACAGCATGTTCAAGAACACTGCCATGCCCTGATTTTAATAAATTTTCCAAATATTCTTTATTTGTCTTTCTACCCTGCTTTTTTCCAAATGACATATAGCAAATCCTTCCGGAAATTTCACAGAGTTTTTCTGACCCTATTTCAGTGTCTGTCTTCCAGCTAACATCGTTTTCGTCTAAAAATCTGTTAATCTCATCTGAATTGACTATCTGACTTCCGACAATATAAATCGTCGGTTCTTTAATAATTTTCATTTTTCTCCTATGATAAAAAAAAGTGACCTAAAATTTTTATAGTTTATTATATTTAATTTATTTTTTAATAAAGAGATGCAAATGTGTAAAAAATCCCAAATTTTTTAATAATAAAGTGTTTTTAAATTATGAATAATTATTAATTTTTCCAATAAAAAAATAATTGACATATATTTAAAATTTAATTATTTTTAGATATAATAATTTGCGAAATTACAAATTTTCTCTTTTCTACCTAAATTCTATTTAAACTCAAAATTAATAAGACCACACATATAATAACAGGAGCAAAAATGAAAAAAATAACATTAGGTTTAATTGTGGGAAACCGCGGGTTTTTCCCGGATAAACTTGTTGAAGAAGGACGAAAAGATGTATTAAAATTTTTGGAAGACAAAGGTGTTGATGTAGTAACATTAACACCAGGGGATACAAAGTTGGGTTCGGTCGAAACTCTTGACAATGCAAAAAAGTGTGCAAAGTTATTTAAAGAGCACCGGGACTGCATAGATGGGATTCTGGTAATATTGCCTAACTTTGGCGATGAAAAAGGAGTTGCCAACACTATCAGATGGTCGGGTCTTGATGTTCCTGTTCTGATTCAGGCTTACCCTGATAATGCAAACTTAATGTCCGTTGCCGACCGAAGAGACTCTCTTTGCGGAAAGATATCTGTCTGTAACAATCTAAATCAATATAATATCCCCTTTTCCCTTACAACTTTACATACGGTTGAACTTTCAGACCAATTATTTCACGAGGATTTTGACTTATTCATAAGGACATGCAATATAATAAAAGGACTGCAGAACGTTAGAATAGGAGCGATTGGGGCAAGAACCGGCGCTTTTAATACGGTAAGATTCAGCGAAAAGATTTTAGAATCCGAAGGCATTTCTGTCGAAACCCTCGATTTATCCGAGGTTTTTGGGCAGATAGAAAATCTAAAAGATGATGACAAAAAGGTTCTTGAAAAATTGAAAGGAATTAAAGAATACTGTGCTTCGCAGGATGTTACAGATAAAGCATTTCTGAAGATGGCAAAGCTTGCTGCCGTTATTGACAGATTTATTGAAGAAAATGATTTAAATGCGTATGCTCTTCAATGCTGGACTTCAATTGAAGAATATTTTGGAATAGTTCCTTGCGGCGTAATGAGTTTATCTTCAAACACGTTTGTGCCGAGCGCCTGTGAAGTTGATATAACAGGTGCTCTCTCGATGTACATACTCCAGCTTGCATCCGATACACCAAGCGCAATGGCCGACTGGAATAACAGTTACGGTACTGATCCCGATAAAGTAGTATTATTTCACTGCAGTAACTTCCCAAAACATTTTATGAAAGATATGGTGATGAAAGAGCAGAGCATAATAGCCGAATTTGTCGGTAAAGACAACGC
>JAUVVT010000198.1 GCA_030604505.1 bacterium
AAAAATCCCAAGAACATTCCAATTAATGAACGTAAAAATATCACTCACATTAAGCACATTTAGTAACACAAGAACAATAATCCCGCTCCATATCACAATCGACTTTGACCTTTTACTAAAAATGATATAAAGGTAAACCAATACAAATATACCAACAGCAATCAGTTTTTCATTCATCCGGATATCATACCACTTACTTTTTTCAAAAGTTGCTAAATTTCAAAAATCTCGCTGACCTCATCTTGATAAGCAATTGACAAAGGAACATCTTTACCATCAAGAATCTTCTGATGGGTATCCATTAAAACATCCGTATGATTATTTTCGAGACTCACATGAGCAAGGATTATCCTTTTAACCTTTTTATCAATTGTTTCCTTTAAGGCAGTCGCCGATTCTTCATTAGAGATGTGCCCTTCTCTGCTCAATATTCTTTGCTTTAGATAATGAGGATAGCTCCCATTTAAGAGCATTTGTCGGTCATGATTGGACTCAAATACAATCAAATCAGAATCCTTCATACGTTCTTTAACCAGAGAAGTCACAAATCCAAGGTCGGTCGCATAAAAAATCTTTTTATTATCAAGTTTAATTACAAAACCCGAACTATTTACAGAATCGTGAATCGTGGGAAATGCCCTTATCTCAAATTCTCCAATTGAAAAATTAGAACCATTTTCAAATATTCTAATATCAGGATTTCTCACCCACTGCAGCATTTCATCAGCAGTTTCTCCGTTAGCGTAGACCGGTATATTATAATTCTGACAAACCAAATTCAAACCGATTATATGGTCTCTATGCTCGTGGGTTATTAGAATACCGTCAATCTCGCCAAGTGAAGAATTAATCTCCGATAACCTCTCCTCGATGGTACTTATATAAAAACCGGCATCGATTAAAAGTTTGGTCTCATTCCCTTCAATATAAAAAGAGTTTCCCCTGCTCCCGCTGCCTAAAGAACATAATTTCATATAAAAATCCAATATAATTTTGCGAAATATTAATTTAGTAAATTAATATAACTTTATTAAAAAATCAAGGATAAAGGTGTTAACAGAATGACACCCACATAATATGCTGTTAAAAATGTGAAAGATTAATACAATTATTTTTTAAGTTAATTAAAAAATTCTTCATTTTCAGATTTTTATTATGTATCTTCTAAAAAATTAATTTCTATTTTTTTTCCTGATGTATGTCGAACTTCCTACAAATAATCAATTATCATAAGAAAGTAAATTTTCTTTAATCTTTTTGTCTTTGTGCCTTTGTTTTAAAAAGGAGAAACTTATGTCGGATAAATCGACTCTTTCCTCAGACTTTGACCCTTACAAACTTCATCGCGACCACATCCAGAATCCACCACGAACGATTTTCCGTTCAATAAAACATTTGGGACCGGCTTTGATTGTCACAGCAAGTATTGTCGGTGTTGGCGAATTAATTGCCACACCGACTTTGGGCGCTCAGGTTGGTTTTGCTGCTTTATGGCTTATTATAGTGAGCTGTCTGATTAAGGTTATTATTCAGGGAGAACTTGGCAGATATACCATTTCTACAGGGGAAACCACTATGAGAGCACTGAATAGAATTCCCGGACCTAAATTTTTGGTCTCATGGCCCATATGGTTTTGGTTGATTATGATAACATTTGTTTTTCTGCAGATTGGTGCTCAGATAGGTTGTGCAAGCCAGGCTCTTAACCTTCTCATCCCGAAAATAAATCCGTTTATCTGGTCGCTGATTATTACAATATTTGGTATGTCAATATTGTACAGAGGCAGATATAAATTTATTGTCAGATTCCTAACCCTTATGATTGCAATATTCAGCCTGCTTACCCTTTTCTGCGCAGTTATGATTTTATGGACTCCTTATGAAATAACGGCTGCGGACATTATTGAAGGTTTTAAATTCCATATTCCGAAAGGGGGATTGGTAACCGCTATGGCAGTATTCGGAATTGTCGGAGTCGGCACAACTGAACTTGTTATGTATCCGTATTGGTGTCTGGAAAGGGGGTATGCAAGATATTGCGGGGAATCGGATAACTCAGAAAAATGGATCGCCCGTGCCAGAGGATGGATTAGAGTTATGCATATCGATATTCTTCTCTCTATGGTCATTTATACACTTGCAACAATTGCATTTTTTATACTTGGAGCAAGTGTCCTCTATCAAATGGGAGTTGTTCCAAAAGGTTTTGAAACCATAAAAATTTTATCCAATATGTATACATCATCACTCGGAGTTTGGGCTTTTGTTATCTTTCTGGTTGGGGCATTCTTTGTATTATTTTCAACTTTTGTCTCTGCAACTGCAACTCATTCAAGAACATTTACAGACCTCTTTGAAATGATGGGTTGGATAAAAATTGACAGTTATAATGAGCGTATGAAATATGTGGGTAGATTGTGTATTATAATTCCAATTATCTGTTTTACACAATATTCCTTAATTGGCGAGCCGGTAATGATGATAATCATCGGTGGAACTGCTCAATGCATTATGCTGCCGGTGATTGCATTCTCAGCAATTTACCTCAGATACAAACATACAAACAAGAACCTTCTCCCTTCAAAAATAACCGATATTCTGCTGTGGATATGCAGCACAGCTATTCTATGCTTTGCGGTGTTTAATCTTTTGCGGAGACTAAGTATTTGATGTAAAATTTGAATCATCTGTGTATATTATAAATCTCTGAATCATCATTTATTTCTCTTGGATACAGATTTGACATTCCGCAGAAAGGGCAAAATTCTATTGCCGGTAATGTTGCTTTTTCGGTGTCTTTTAAAGATCCTGAAACAAGTTCAGAATGACAGTTGAACTACTTCATGGCCATAAAAAACACTATTTATTATCTACTCTTTTTCCACCCACACCGGGCTGGACCATGCCAGTTGTCCGTTTGCTTGTGTGACCCTGATATAATACCAGTCTACACCGCCTGACGGTTCATCATCGGTTATGGAAAATTCCGTATTAAAATGGTCTGAAAATACTACAGGATGAATAATTAAAGACTCATCCGGAAAAGGTCCCGTAAAAATGACATCATTCTTTTCTGTTAGTTCTTTAAGCTGTTTATTTATCTGAATCTCATTCGGTTTATTCAGACTCACCGACAGCTTTGTTTCCGGGCTGCCTGGTATGTTTAGCACAATTGCATTGGTTGGTATTTCAGCAAATGCCTCACGCCGGGAAGTATATGACTTCACCTTGCAGGATGTTTTTGTTCTTTCGTATATCAGATTCCTTTTCGATTCTTCATAAGGACCAGACTGAAAACACGGCTGAATGTTATTTATCGCACCGCCAGAAACTTCTATTTTAAAATCCCAGTCACAAACACGAGCCAATTCCAGAGCCGCCCACGGTCCCCACCCGAATTCAATCCTGAGGAGAACCGGCTGATTCCAGCAAAATGCAGTAATTTTCCTGTCAATAGGAAAATCCTTGTGAATTACCCTATTATTTTTAACTACTTCAACCTTTTCTATCTTATCCCAGCCGGAGGTTTTAACATCTATCTTTCTCTTTTTTGAAAACGGTATAGACTCTCCCATAACGTTGCCGTTAAGACTATACCTGAGAGTTATTCTATCTCCGGTTACTCCGTAGGTTCGCTTATTTTTTAATGAATCAAAGATTGCTTCACGTGACAATTCAGGCGCCATAACGGCAGCAAGCCCTTCTCCATAAGCTCCCGGATATCCAAGATGGTCGTCAGTACTGGCGATTACACCGAATCGAATGCCGGATTGAAGAGCATACTGAAGAGTATTCTGTTTCCACACACCCCCCATCGAATGCCTGATATACGGAAATTGTGCGTTATCCCTTTCTGCGTTTCCGTGTTCAGAATAGATTTCTAAAATTGGAGATACTTCTATGTCTACATATTTAAAATTGGCACCCCGTCTTCCCGTTTTATATCCCGGATGATGGGGTATAATAATAATCCCTTCCTCTCTTGCAAATTCCTGGAGTTCTTTAACATCTTTTAAAATTTTCAAAGGGGGATAATCATAAGGAAAAATAAGATGATAATCGCCATAAAAACTCGAATGCCATTCGTATGCGGGAAATGTTACAAACTTTCCTTTTTTGTACTTATCGGCACACATTTTTTGCACATCACCCCATCGTTTTCTTGTTGCATTGAATCCCTCGACCCATTTCATATGTTTGTTTTCCTCCATCATAGGCATATCATGCCACTGAGAATGAGGGGTAAATGCAAAAAAGTCCAGATGACTCTCAGCGATTTCAAAAGCCCGCTCCAATGAACCCCTGGCATATCCCACACCGCAGTGATTATGAATATCTCCCCAGTAAATATTCAAACCATCCGATAAAGGCTCCTTCTTAATAGATTTTGACATTTTACACCTTGAGAATCCCGATGCCAAAAATGGCAGAGCAGAAACCTTTAACATTTTTCTGCGTGTGATTGATTTGTTCATAAAAACCTCCCTGTAAATTTTATTTTCTGCAACTACTTTCTTTTCAAGATGAAACATTAAACAGTATTGCTGTCATTTTCTTGTAAAGAAAAGTAAGAAATATTAACTATTTCTCTTCCTTTTTCAATGTTTCAATCATACTTTTCCAGTCAATCCATCCTTCTTTTCCTCTAATGTATTTCTCGAACCAGTTAAATTCTGCCTGCATTTTAACCATCTGATATTTCATATCAGAGATTCCATGTCCCATATTAGGATAAACTATGAATTCTGTCGGCACTCCCAATTTCTTTAAAGCCATGTATAATTCTTCGCCTTGTGGTAGAGGTACTATTCTATCGTCTTCACCAAAGTGAATTAATGTCGGTGTTTTAGCATTTTTTATATATTTTAATGTGGATTGCTTAACATAATGCTCCCAGTTATTATAAGGAGTTCCCTTAATTAAGAATTCCATCAAGTGTTCCAAACCAGCCAAACCGGATTGACCATCATAAGATATCTGGTTTACTGTACCTGCACCTGTAGAAATTGCTTTGAAGCGATCGGTTGACACAAGTGCCCAATTCGAA
>JAUVVT010000142.1 GCA_030604505.1 bacterium
AAAAAATTTGAAGAAGAACGGAAAAAGCATCATAAAAATATTGAACATGAATTCTTTAAGGTTTATAAAATTGAGAATCTAATCGAGCATCGCATCCGGTATGGTGAAAATATATGGGAAATTTGCTATTATATATATGGTGTCCCATTCTGGCTTGTATACAAATATAATGATGCAAAAAAATTTGTAAACGTTAAACCCGGCGACAGCATTATCATACCGATTCTGAAAAAATAAGTTTAATAAAAAACAAACCTTTTGCAAATTTATTATCACTTAGATAATTGTATACTAATAATAAAACTATCCCTGATTTTTACAACGAATTATATTCGTGTAAGTGGTGCAGCTCGCAGCTAATATAAGTAAAAAGATTTTTTATTGTTTTTTTTCATATTACTAATTATATTAAATAAAATATTACAAGGAATATAAATATTTATTACAAAACTTCTGAATAATAATATGCAGTGTGTTGGTGACAACACCTACACGCTATTCTTATTCTAAAACTCAGTAAATACTGATTTTATAAAAATAAAATAAAATTTGTAAAAGTTTTTATTATAAAATTTCTAAATAATAACTGGAGGGAAGAAAATGAAGATCAAAGAAAAGATAATTGAAGATGTTGCAGTATTACAATTAAGCGGAAAACTTATGGGCGGACCGGAAACACAGGAAGTTCACGAACATATTAAGGGATTGATAGCTGATAATATACAAAAGGTTGTTATTGACCTGACAAAAGTAAAATGGATGAACAGCTCCGGTTTAGGTATATTGATGGCAAGTTATACAACATTGAAGAATAAAAGCGGAGACCTGAAACTCGCAAATGTAACCGAAAAGGTTAACAGTCTGCTTATAATTACACAGTTAATGACAATATTTAAAACTTATGACTCCGTTGACAGAGCATTAGCCAGTTTTAGAAAAGGGGCTAAAAAATAATTTTTTTACTTTGTGACAATGTGTTGTTAGTCTAATTTAAAAAGGTGTAATGCTCAATCTTTTTTATAATATTACGTAAATTTTGCTTAATGTAGGGGCGATTGGCTAATCGCCCTAATGTCTTCTGCAAAACCTTTAATTTTAAATTACTCCTGCTCTCCGGCTTCTTTATTATATTTATTAATTATACCGACCAGCTTTTCAATTTTAGAATTATTATCTATAGAAAAAACCTCTGCAATTTCATCCTCAGTATATTTTTTAATTATATATTCAGAAATTTTTACTTTTTTTTCCCAGCATCTGATTATCTCAGAACAGGGAAGCTTAATATTCATTTTAAGACAATAACTTAAAGGCACATCATGCCCTAACTGCCTGCATCTTATTGTCAGATTTTTTGAGCTTTCATCCATTTTTTTGCTTTTTCTTTTTATAATCTTCAATAGCAGATTGAAGCCCCTCTTCTGCGAGAACAGAACAATGTTTCTTTACAGGTGGCAGACCGTCCAACTCTTCAATTACATTTTTATTTGTGATTTTCAGTGCATCATCTATTGTCATTCCCTTATCTTTTATCAATTCTGTTACCATCGAGCTCGAAGCAATTGCAGCCCCGCAGCCGAACGTCTTAAACTTGATATCCTCGATTACCTCGGTGTCCTTATTTACCTTTATAAAAATTTTCATCATATCACCGCATACAGGATTACCAACAAGTCCAACACCATCGGCGTCCGGAATCTCTCCCATATTTCTGGGATTATTAAAATGTTCCATCACCTTTTCACTGTAATTCATCTTTCTACCCCTTATAAATCAAGTAGTAATGTTAAAATTATCCATAGTTTATATCACTTAAATTCTCCATTCCCTGTTTTATATTACCTCTTGGCTATTGCTTATTTTAAATCATAAATCATAAATATTAATGTTTATGTTTGACCCGTGGTCCCGCTTCCCTGGGAAATTCAAACTCGGCAGAAAATGGAGACATTTCTCTTAAATTTTCGATTAATCCGGGCAGAACAGAGAGAACTTCATCCATTTCTTCTTTTGTATTTTTCTTCCCAAGACTGAACCTGACCGTGCCTTGTGCAAGGGCTGTATCCACTCCCATTGCAAAAAGCACATGTGAGGGCTCAAGGTCTCCGGATGTGCATGCTGACCCGCTCGAAGCCGCAATCCCTTTCCCGTCAAGCTTTAAGATGATTGATTCACCCTCAATATATTTAAAACAAACATTAAGTATTACCGGAATCCTCTTTTCAGGATGTCCGTTAACAAAAACATCAGCAATCTTTTCAGTAATACCCTTTTGAAGATAATCTCTCAATTCACCAATACCTTTATATGCGTTATTTTCCATATCTTTTTTGGCAATCTCCGATGCTTTGCCGAATCCGATAATACCGGGAACATTTTCAGTTCCCGCCCTTTTATTCATCTCATGATGCCCCCCGTGAATAAGCGGCTCTATCCTTACACCCTTTCTGATATACAGCGCACCGCTTCCCTTGGGTCCGTATATCTTATGAGAAGAAGCTGATAAAAGGTCGATGTTCATCTTATTAACATCAATCGGCAGCTTCCCGAATGATTGAATGGCATCTGTATGAAAATATATATTATGTTCTCTTGCAATCTTTCCGATTTCTTCAATCGGCTGAATAGTTCCCACCTCATTATTTACATGCATTATACTAATCAATATTGTTTTATCTGTAATCGTATCTCTAAGGGCATCAATATCAATTGTCCCATATTTGTCCACCGGAAGATATGTTATCCTGAATCCCTTTTTCTCAAGATACTCACATGTATGTAAAACCGCATGGTGCTCAATTTTACTTGTTATTATATGATTGCCCTTCGATTGATTTGCATAGGCAATCCCCTTGATAGCGGTATTATCCGCCTCCGTTCCACCGCCGGTAAAATATATTTCTCGCGGTTCTGCCGAAATAACATCAGCTACCCTTTCCCTTGACTCCTCTACGGTTTTTCTTACCTCTCTGCCGAACGAATGAAAACTCGATGGATTCCCGAAAAACGTCTTTAAATATTTTATCATTTCATCATATACTTCGTCCAGAATATATGTTGTCGAGCTGTGGTCAAGATAAATTCTTTTTGACATCTTATATCTATCCTGAAAATTTATATTATTAGATTAATCTTCTTTTTACACTAAATATAACATTTTTAATATAAAAAAAGTTCAATAAATTATCAATATATTAGATATTATACCGAAAATCCCCTCCCATCTTTTATTCAATTTCTTATCACATTTTCATTGTCAAATATGAAACTCCACAATATCCTCATCCTGCAGGATATAATTTTTTTGAACCTTCTGCCCGTCATATTTCCCGCTGCCCCATATCCTTGCAAACCTGAAGTTCTCCTCAAAGTCCTTGTGAATTGATTTTGCCACTTCGATAAGGGTTATCCCTTTCTTGAAAACGAATGGCTCGCCAAAATCAGCTTTCTTGCCAGGCAGTTTGGAATATATCCTAAGTATATTAAGATTTTTATAAATCTCCTCCTTCAAGGTATCCAAGTTTTTATTCTCAATCGCAGATACATTTACAAGCGGAAATCTTTCTTTATACAGCTCTTCAATAATTTCAAACTTTTCCCTTGCAGCAGATGTTTCATCTTTGGTACACACAATCATAGCTTTCTTGGTGAATTTTCCTTCCTCGTTTACAGTATCGGTCATATCTCCCGTTAAACATATATTGCTTCTGCTCAGAACATTCAATACATCTTCTATTTGCTCCATTGATTCGGCAGAAGACAAATCTACAGTTAATAGATTAATATCTGCATATCTGATTATGGGCGGCATCCATGTTTCCATAAAATTACTTGATATAGGAGGCGCATCGATAAGTTGTATATTTATATTTTTGAATGGTATCATCCCCTGAAGAGTCATCCTTGTAGTAAACGGATATGCTGCAACCTCGGGGCTTGCATTTGTAAGACTAGCCAGAAGTTGCGATTTCCCCGTATTAGGATGACCTATCAATACTGCCTGTCCGGCTCCCTCTTTTGGAATAAAATGAATCGAACCCTTTTTACTTGTAGGACTCTTCTTATCGGTTTGCTTCTTAATCTTTGATAGTTTTGTTTTTATATCCTTTTGAAGTTTCTCTGTACCCTTGTGCTTGGGAATTACGGCAAGCATTTCTTCCAGAAGAGTAATCTTTTCAGGAATAGTTTTTGCCTCTTTATATCTTCTTTCTGCTTCAAAGTATTGTGGGGTGAGGTTTGCCGGCATATCTTTTTAACCAACTATAAAAAAATTTTATCCTGTAAATCCTGCCAAAATAATACAACTTATTCGCATAAAAATCAATACAAAAAATATATTTTTTAAGTTAAAAAAACTGAAAATAAAGAAAATTTTTATTATATTGTATAAAGTAATAAATTTAACTTAAATTTAATATAATTAAGAGAAATTATACTATGCCTACAGGAAAAGTAAAATGGTTTAACAGAAATAAGGGCTATGGATTTATCATTAATGATGAAAATGAAAGAGAAATCTTTTTTCATTATAAGAATATAGGTGACCCTATGCTTAGAAATACCATCTCTGACGGTCAGAAAGTAAATTTCGGGATTATCAAAACCGAAAAAGGTGAAAATGCAATAAATATTAAATTAATCTTATAAAAATTCATCAAACTCTCGATTTACAGAAGCGATTATAAAATGATTGAATTACAAATAAAAAATGCTTTTAAAGTAGGGACAGAACAGTGCCTGCACTGTGTGTTCTGCCTCATATTGCTTATATACCAAAAATTTCAAACTTTAACATATAATTAACAATTATGAATATTTTCACATTCTATAGAAAAATAAAACTGACTCCAATTTTATTTATATTCACCTTCATATTTATTAACAGCGCCTTTCCCCAGTTCCTGATTTCACAGGAAATTGACAGCTTAAATCTTAATATCACAGTATCCGAAAAAATCATGACCCGGGAAATTGACAGCTTATATATTAAAATATTATCCCCCGAAAGTCTAAAAGTTTTAAAAAGCGGACTCAATACATTATGGGGTTTTGTTTATGGACCCCGGCTTTCCCTGTTAGAGAAAAATGACTTTTCATGGTATTCGGATATCGACGGTTTCTTGGAAAATGGAAGAGTTGCAAATATTCATAAACTCTCTCCCGGAATACACCGCATTATATATAATGTGCAGAATCACAGCGGTTTTACAGCAAGTGATACGGTCATTACTGTGGTTCAAAGTAAATATATTGACAGGGAACCGATAGAGGTTGACAATTTAGAACCATTTTTTCCCGAAGATTACGAAGCAAAAGGAGTTTTTGGAATAGGTATGCTTATAAATGAAGACGGCGGTGTGGACAGTATTATGGTAATGGAAAATACAGTCAATGATTCAATTATTGAAAAAATCGTATTCGATTGGGCGGAAGATGTTAATTTTTATCCCGCAAAGGAAAACGGGTCCTCAAAGAAAACTTGGATTGTCAGAGCATTTAAACTCCCGGTAGAAAAAATAGAATTAGCTTCAAAAGAGAAAAGACGGCAAACTCCTCGACGGAGGGGACCAGATCTTTCAGTCGAAAACAGATTAAGACTTTTAAGAGAAGAGAGGGAAAAAACAATTAAGCTTTTAGGAACAGGAGAACCTGTCGCTGTAACAGGACTTCCCGAAATCATAGTTCCGAGCTATACGGAACTTTCAAAAAAGAAAAAGTCTCTTGCCGGACTGATAAAAGCATGCATCAAAGTCGATTTTGCTGGATTCGTCGAAGAAATTCTTATTATAGAAAATACATTTAAAGATGACTGGGTGGAAAAGGATTTAATAAAGATGCTTTATAATACACTGTTCAAACCGGAAACAGAACCTGGAGGTCCTGGTATTAGAGAGTGTTACACCGCATTCGTCGTCGAAGATAAAAAATTTAAAGAAATGAAAAACGGGAATTTTAC
>JAUVVT010000320.1 GCA_030604505.1 bacterium
AATATTATTCCTTCGTTTATTATAATAAGTCTGTCAGAAATAAGGGCTTCGTCAGGATACTGTGTTATATATATAACTGTAAATCCGCCATCTTTTTTTAAAAGAAATTCATCTTTCAAGAAATTAATTTTATTCTTTTTTTCGAGTGGGTCTAAATATGAAGTTGCCTCATCTAAAATAAGATCTTGTGGTGCGGTAACCTGTACTGAAGCAAGTACGACTCTCTGTTTTTCACCCCCTGAAAGTGTTTCCGGTGAATGCATTCGATATTTGGTGAGATTGAATTTATCCATTTGTTCGGAGATACGTTTCTGCATTTCTGCATTTGGAACGCCCAGATTTTCCAATCCAAAGGCAATTTCTCTTTCAACACTTGTAGAAATAAACTGATTATCGGGATTTTGAAATACAATTCCGATATTATTTTTGATTTCACCTGACTGTTTGTCATTGTTAATATTGATACCGTCAATATAAATATTCCCTGTAGAAGGTTTTAATATTCCCCTGATGCAAAGTGCGAGCGTACTTTTGCCCGAACCGTTTGAGCCCATAATAGAAACAAACTCACCGGAATTTATATTCAGATTTATGCCTTTTAATATATAATTTTCCTTCTTTGGACCGTTATCATAGCTAAAATATAGGTTTTTTATCTCTATCAATTTTTTTCTCTTTTAATTAAAATTTACTTCTTTTTTGATTTATGATTTTTATGATTATTACACCTAAAAGAAGGCGAACCGATGGTTCGCTCTTACAATATCGTTGATAATATACGGACAGAACGGTGTTCTGTCAATATAATAATAAATAAGAATTTTTTACTTAAATTTCCTTTGCAAGTGGAAATTTAACAGCAGGTTTCTTTTCATCCATAGGCGGCTTCCCAGAGAACTCTGGGATGCTTACTTTTTTTTCAAAGAAAGCAGATTATATATATTATTTATCGGGATATTGTTTTTTTCAGCAATTCTTTTACATTCTTCATATTCAGGGACAATTTTTTCTCTGCCGTCAAAATATATCTTTTTAGCCTTTACCTTTCCAAACTGTGTATCAATTTCAACTATTTCCCTTTTTAATTTTATCCTGTTAATCTCTGAAATTCGCAAACCGATAGTAGAAGTTTCCCTGAAGATAATTTTAGTAATACACTCAAGATGTTTCTTCTCACATATCACAGATAATATATTCCCCGGTCTTCCTTTTTTCATAATTATCGGAGTGACATAAACATCAAGAGCGTTCCTGCTAAAAAGCTTTTCTATAACAAAAGGAAAGATTTCAGGATTCAGGTTATCGATATTTGATTCTACGAGCAAAACCTCGTCATATTCATATTTTGATTTGGTTTCACCCAATAGAATCCTAAATACATTCGGGATTGTTTCAATTTCCTTTGAACCTGCACCATATCCGCTGTTTTGCAGTGTAAAATTTAAAAAGTCATAACTTCCGTTAGAGACTGTAATTAAAATTGCGGCACCTGTCGGCGTAGTCAGTTCTGTCTGGATATTTGTTTTTATCACGGGATAATCCTTTACCAGTTCGACAGTTGCCGGTGCAGGGACCGGTATAATACCATGTTTTGATTTGACAGTACCTCCGCCAAGTTTTACAGGAGAAGAATAAATTTTTTCAATACCGAAATAATCGATACTCACAGCAGCACCAATTATATCAATTATTGAATCTACCGCACCAACCTCATGAAAGTGAACTTTCTCAATCGGCATATCATGAATCTTGCTTTCTGCTTCTGCCAGCCGGTAAAAAATCTTTTTTGAACAATCCTTTATCTTTTCATTAAGGGAAGAACTGTCTATGAGGTCTGCAATGCTGTTATAGTTTCTGTGATGCTTTTCTTCATTCGTTATTACTTCTAACTGTGTTGCAGAAATTCCATTCCTCTTTATTTTTCTTGTATTAAAAGAGAAACTTCCGATATCTAACTTTTTCAGTTCATTTGTCAGATGATTCACATCCAATCCCATATCAATAAACGCCGATAAAATCATATCACCGCTAATTCCGGAGATGCAATCAAAATATGCAGTTTTCATTATGTCTATACCTTCAGATTAAAAATAGTTTGAATTATTTTAAATTAGTTTTTTGCTATATAAATAGCATAATTAGAATTCATTAATTATTATATCTTTTCTTTATTGTGTTTTATTGGCTGTATGAGTTAATTCCCCTCGGTCCCTCTTTGATAAAAGGGGATTTAAAAGTCAATCCTTTATTATACTGATGAACAGGGGTATTAGTTAATAAATAATGGAATCGTTACAATAGTGACAATGTCAGCATATAGCTTACATATAAAAACGAAATTATAAGGACAACCCGAGGGTTGTTCCTACAGGATTATGTAATTAAAAGTTTGTCGTGCCTGCGGAGCTTTAAATTGGTTTTTTAGATTTATCTATAAACATTTCGCTCCTATCGGAGCTAAAACTGGGGCGACGGTGAAGAATACCTTCGCCAGCAGAAAAACTCTGATAAATATGTAAAATAATATAAGTCCCGCATGGACGGTATTTTTATAGAACATTATTATATTAAATAAAACTCCTTGAATTTCAAGGAGTTTCATTTACATAATATATCTACTTTAATTTTAATATTATTATTCTCCTATTTTGGTAAATTTCCACAAATTATTTTGGGCTTTTCCTATTAGTTCTTCTGCTGTTTCTCCATCGATTGGAAAATTTGCAAATCCGTGGTCGAGTATAAATCCGGAATTTTTCATATCTGTTTCATTTTCAATTTTATTTTTTAAATCGGTAACAAATATCTCTTTTGCAACCTGTGTTCTTCCCTGCAGGATAACAAAAATTGAATCGACTCCAAGTACAATTACGGAATCAATTAAACTAACACTTTTTATCAACTCTTCAAAAATCTTGTGATGTATATCAAGAATTTTGTATGCACCTTCTCCGAATTTTTCCAGATAAAGTTTAAATAATACAAAGCTCAAACCTCCTCTATAGGACATTGCCTTATCAAGTATTGCTTTCATTTGTTTTCTCACCATAAATAGGGGATCTCTTATGAGGATTTCCTGTTCTTTTCTAAACATAAAAAGTTTTATTAATGGAGAAATTTGAGTAGCGATAATTGATAATAGATTTAATTTTTCTATATCCTCAGAATCGTCTTCTTTAATCGAATGGACAGTAATCAAGCCAAATATTTCTTCACCAATAGCCAATGGAATCATTATAAACGATGAAATATTTTTTTTATCCTCATCGTCTACGTATTCAATAAAATCCTCATCATTTTCAAAGTCCTTTACAAACACCATATCTTTTTCATTTATTAAGTTTCCGATAATTCCTTTATCAGGAGTAAACGTAAAATTATTTTCAGTATTTTCGCTAAGTCCCACAGAAGATTCTATTTTAAAAATATTCTTTTCCTCATTATAAAGCATTATTGAAAAGATATCGATTTCAATGCTTTCCTGTACAGCCGCCGCAGTAAAATTGAGAACTTTTTCAAGGTCAGATGTAGAGCTAATAAATTTTGATATTTCATACAGGGCTGTAATATCATTCAGGTTTTTCTCAAGCTTCACTCTAAGCTCATTATTTAAGCGAATCAGCCTCTGTTTTTCAAATACTCTTTTTACAGTATTAGATATGTCTGTAACATTAAATGGTTTCAGGATATAATCATAGACATAATTTTTCAAAGCCTCAATAGCCGATTCTAAACTTCCATAATCT
>JAUVVT010000413.1 GCA_030604505.1 bacterium
AAAGATTCGGTTGAAATAAAAATTTAATAAAGTTCTATAAGATAATTTAAAATTATTTTTAATTATGTCATCGAGAAATGATAATGTAAATTTATCAGGAAAGAATGCCGTGATTACTGGTGGTTCGAGAGGTATTGGAAGAGCAATTGCATTAAGGTTTGGTGAAGCTGGGTGTAATGTTATGATTAATTATATTACAAACGAAGAGGCTGCCTCGGAGGTTCTCGAGAGTTTAAGGTATTTTAATGTAGAAGGCATATCTTTTAAAGGGGATGTCTCTAATCCAGAGATTGCAAAGGAGATGATTGACAAGGCTGTTGAAAAATTTGAAAGTATTGATATACTTGTTAATAATGCAGGTATATGGGAACGGGGTTTCATTGGAGAAATGGATTATAATCACTGGAGACGTATTATAAGAACAAATCTCGATAGTGCATTTAACTGCTGTAACTTTGCGGTCCCTTTTATGAAAAGGCAGAGAAGCGGGAAAATAATTAATATTTCGTCAAGGTCGGCAAGAAAAGGTGAGGAAGGTTCTTCGGCATACGTTGCCTCTAAATCTGGTTTAATCGGTTTTACAAGGTCAATTGCTATGGAGGTAGGCAAATATAATATCAATGTAAACTGCATTGCGCCTGCCTGGGTTGAATCGGATATGACTAAAGATTATCTGCATAAAGAAAATAGAGAAAAGGAGATTCTAAAGACAATTCCTCTGGGGAGAATTGCAGAGCCGGAAGATGTTGCGGATATTGCTCTTTTTCTTGCTTCAGACCTTTCAAACTATTTAACAGGAGAAACAATATTTTTAAGCGGCGGTGCTATTTAATACACATCTTTGGTTTTTCATTGATAAAAATTGAACCCTATAAATGGTGGGTAAAATATTCTTGCCTGACTTTAAAAAATAAAGAGAGATAAAGTATGAAGGCTATTACTATCCTGCTTTGCATTGTGTTTATATTTTCTGCTGGATGGTCTCAAACTGAGAAATTGAATATTCCAGATAATTTTAGAGTTTTGAAAGGTACTCCGGAAGAGGAAAAAGCAGGCTCTATGTTTTTAAATTATGTTAAGAAAGTGATATTTAAGCAGATTGATAAGCGGAATGAAGTTATAGCAAATCTAAAAACTAAAGAAGAGTGGAAATCCCATATAAATTATGTTGAAAAAACATTCAGGGAAATCATAGGTTCCTTTCCTGAAAGAGCGCCGCTTAATGCTAAAGTGGTTGGAATTTTGGATAGAAAAGACTATAGAATAGAAAAAATAATCTACGAGAGCATCCCCCAATTTTATGTAACTGGTAATTTATATATCCCCAGGGATGTATCTTTCCCGGTTCCGGCAGTTTTGAATGTTTTGGGTCATACAAGCCTTGGTAAGACAGAGGAGGAACGTCAGATTCGATTTATAAATCTCGCTCGCAGAGGTTACGTAGTATTTGCAATTGACCCGATATCTCAGGGAGAACGTCTGCAGTATCTTGACAGAAAAACCGGCGAAGACCTCGTAGCGGGTTCACCCACTGCTGAACACAATATGGCTGGGAATCAGTGTCATTTACTTGGGATAAATCTTGCTCTATATCGGACATGGGATGGGATGCGTGCGCTGGATTATTTGTGCTCTCGACCCGAGGTTGATAAAGAGCGTATTGCCTGCACAGGAAGTTCAGGTGGGGGAACTATGACATCTTATCTTTCTGGTTTGGACAGGCGGATAAGTGTGTCGATACCTGTTGATTACATAACGACTTGGCGCAGCAGGATTGACGCTGGACTCAGCACCGATGCAGAACAACTTTTCCCGGGTTCTATTGCAAAGGGTGTTGATAATCGCTCTGATTTCACGTTTCTTATAGCTCCTCGACCTCTCCTTGTGGGTGTTGGTATTAAAGACAATCTCAATCCTTATCCTGGTGTTAAAGCATTTGCGCCGGTTGTTGAGCACCTGTATGAAATTTTTGGACAGAAAGATAAATTTAAACTTGAATCTGTTGATGTTGCCCACACATACAGCAAACAGCATCGTCAGGCTTTATATATTTGGCTGAACCGATGGTTCAATTATGGAAGCGGAGATATTGAAGAAAAACCCTGTAAAATCGAGGAAGAAAAGACTCTCTGGTGCACAAAAACCGGGCAGGTGCTCACATCCTTAGGAGGTAAATCTGTTGCAGAACTTAACAAAGATTACGCTCAAAAGATAATCCCGAAGTTCAAAGAACCTGAATCAATTAATGATTTTAACAGAGAGAAAAAAAAGATTGTCGATGCTGTAAAGAGATTGATAGGATATAAATCTTTAACCTCAATAATAAAGTCTCGGACGATTGATTCATTTCAATGGGGAGATTTAAGGGGGGAAAAGATTTTATTTTATACTGAATCAGATATATTTGTTCCGGGTTTACTTATGTTTCCGACAAATGTTAATCCTCCATATCCGACAGTTATTTATGTGGATGAGAGGGCAAAACTTCCTGATAGTGGAGCCCGGCAAATCATTAGAACAATATTGGATAATGGAATCGCAGTATTTATCATTGACCCACGTGGAATGGGAGAAACCGCACCTCAACAGAGAGGTTCTCCGGTTCTATATAGTATTATGACTGACCAGCCTGCTTTTGGGATGCAGGTGCGGGATGTTATTGGTGCATTTCTTTACCTTTTGAATAGAAATGATATTGATAAAAAAAGAATTACCTGCATGGGAAAGGGTTTGGGTGGGCTTCTGGCGTTATATGCTGCTGCTATTGAGCCGCAATTTGCGGGTGTTTCAACTGTCGAACAGCTATATACCTATAAATCTCTGGTGGAAAATGATATATATAAATATGCCCTTGAGATTATAATACCGGGAGTTCTGAAGTATTATGATATTCCAAATCTTGCAGGAGCGATTGCTCCACGA
>JAUVVT010000165.1 GCA_030604505.1 bacterium
AAAGAGCATTGTGTAATGGATTTATCTGAAATAATCTTTTCGAAAAGCTCTTTTTGCTTGCTTTCCGGAATAATATCAAGAAGAATTACCCAGATATTTGCGTGCTGGCTGAAACTCGATTTTTCCGGTGTATCAGCAAGCATTCCCTTATTGTTATCCCAGCATATTTTATAAACAGCTTCTATAATTCTATCAGCTAACTTACGGTAATACTCCGAATGTTGCTTTGAACCAAAATTTTCTTCAATATCGGCAGCTTCACGGAGAGTGGCGGCAAATCGGAGACTGATAATTGACGATTCACCCTTTTCATTTTGTGGGGGGATACCGTTTTTAAAAGTTTCGGTCCAGTCAATAAAGGGCCACCAGGGTATTTTTCCAATAAGATGGTTTTCGTTTAGATGGTCTTCAAACCACTTTAGCACAGAACGAGTGCCTGGTAGAAAATTTTTGATATACTCCGAATCATCACGATAGCGCCAAAAATCATGAACCATCCCAATCCAGTCCAAAGAATATGTTGGAATAAACTGGGGCATTGCAGATGGATATCTGCTGTATGTAATTCCTTCAGAAGTTCTTGAGTCATCAAAAGCCTCTATTACATTTCTAACAAGCCTGTCATCACCCGTGACATATAGTGAAATCAATGCCTGTATACGTGTGTCGCCAACATATTGAAGCTGTTCGTAATATGGACAATCGAAGTATGTTTCATTTGCACAAAGACGTGCAGTTCGCCAGCCAACATCCCATACTTCTTTTAATGCGGAATTATCACTTTCAAAAAATGCTTTTTCTTCAAAAGGATAACCAGTAAATATTGTTTTGAAATCTTCTATTGTAACGGGATTATTAAAGGTTTTTATTTCAATCTCAAGATACCTGAAGGTGCGCCAGTACAGCGGGCTGAAGATTCGGCTTTTACCTCCATCCGAAATAAATATATCATAGTATCCTATAATATTTTTCCCTTCGGTAATATTTCTGTTACCTTTTTTCCGGTCTCTTGTCCAGAGAGCTTCAGCATAAGTGAGTTTTATTTCTGCGTCTTTACCACCAGCAACGGTGATTATCGGGTATGCAGTGGTGAGATGACCTCTGTCGATCAGTATCTTGACAGTTTTATTTTTCGGAACGACGAAAGGTTTTGTGCCGTTTAAAAAATCGTCGGAAATCTTTATTCCTTCCTGTCGGACAATTTTTTCCATTCTTTCTTCAGTTTCTTCTAAAAGAGGGATATTTCTCGGAACGAGCATCCACACAGACCGCCTTGTTTTCACTTCCCTCGGTGCGCCTTGACCAATAAGTATAGGTTCTTTCCACGATGAATCTTCAAATTCCGGTTTTTCCCATCCCCAGGGATAATCATTTCCATTGACAAAATCACAGGGACCTACAACACAGAAATATGGAATTTCATCACGGTTTAAAGGAATTCCTCTATATGCTTTATTCTGAAAACATTTCCAGCTTTTATCCGTATTCACTACAGATTCTATTTCAGAATCTCCCTGAACAATAAGTCCTGTTTGTACTGAAAATTGAAATATAGGAGAAAGTGTTCCGAAATTCCAGACCACGACAGCAATGAGGTTGCTGCCTCTTTTCAAATATGGCGCCAAATCAATGGTTTCAAACCTCCAATTTTTAAGGTCACCCCTTGCTGGTCCTGAAGAAATCCAAATCCCGTTGCAAAATAATTTATATCTGTTATCGGCACTTATATGAATTATAAAGGATTCAGGAACTCTTGCAAGTTCAAATGTTTTTCGGAAATGATAAATCCCGTAGTCTTTATGGGGTGCTTCAGGATAACAAATCCAATATGAATCCCACCAATTATTTAATAGTCTGGGATTGATAGATATTTCAGTATCATCCGCAGAATGAACAATCATTGAATTCAAAAGCAAAATTATAATAAAAAAAGAAAATATTTTTATTAGATATTTCATAATATTCCTCCATAAACAATTATATTTTTTATATATGGTTATTATAATTATGCGCAGTCATGAAGCGAAGCAGTCATTTTATAAAAACTTACTGATGTCTGTCAAATTTTTTTTACACAACAGATATCTATAATTGCATTGACTATAGAGCATCTTAAAGTCTGTGTCAGCCGTCTGCTTTTTTTAATTTATACTGCTACAATCCATTAATCATATCGAGTAAGTTTTCGATTATTGCCTTTTCTGCTCCAGACATTATCTTTGTGCTTACGACTTCATAGCCGCCTTCTGAATATGAATCATCCGTCACAAGGTAACCACTTGAGCCATTGCAGTGGGTGAGCATAAATGTGAATACAAAAGGCGATTGGTTTTTTAGTTTCATTCCAATTTCATTCATTACCTCTCCGGAAACTCCGGCGAAAATTATATTTCCAACCTTCAATACAGACAGATATATATCAACATCGGGACCCGGCTCAAAAGAATATTTTCCGTCATCTCTAAATTTTGGAGTAGGTACTTTTTTACCCGGAAGCGTTACAACACGCTGTAAAGCACTAATAAGCCCAGTATGAGATGTATTAATCTCTTTAGCGACTTTCACAACTTCCTCTCCAACGTAAATCCCCGTCATTTCGACTTCTTCGATACTTGATTTAAAAGATGAATCTCTCACTCTGAGTAGTGGATTTATATCACCTGAGGCACCTGCTGTAACAAGAGCTATAATTTTATCATTAAACTGTTTCTCAACATATCTTGCTGCTGCACCGGGCCAATCCCCAGTAATCTGGTAATTCTTTGAACCCATTATTGTTCCATGACAGGGCCAGTTAATTAAAATAGCCAAAGTGTTTCCATTTAAATCATCTATCCGGACAACACCAACTTCATGGTCACAAGGTCCATAAGGATTATAACCAAGCCATATACCACCCAGTGCTCTTCGTGCGCGGCGGTTGATATTCATTTTGCATTCTCCTGTACCTGCTCCGATACGCGCCGGTATAAGATTACCGGAAGCCTCTTTAACCGCATTTACAATCTCTTCCTTTAATTTATCCACATAAGCTATCATGTCAGATGAAGGAGAATTATAAATCCTTGGAGAAGGACCACCATGTGTGTGGGTTGCAGTCAACAAGATATATTCTTGTGAAATTCCCGCCTCCTGTTCAATTCGTCTCCTTATTTCTTCCGAAAGAGAATGTGAATATCCTATAATATCTGACGCTATTATTGCTGCTTTATGTTCTCCATCGCTAAATACAATTACACGGGCAAACAAATCATCATGCACTCCCTTAAAGTTGTCCTTTCTTCCACTATACCCACTCATCGGAATAGGAACACCTGGCGTAATATTTACTTTTGAGGTTCCTGCATAAATACTCTTATTATTAGCTGCATAAACACATTCGAAAATACTTGTAAAAAAGAAAATACAGAACAATAAAAGAATATAATTTGTAAAAAATAATATTTTTTTTCTCATAACAGACCTCGTATATTTTTATAGTAAAACGGCAGAAAATCTGTATCATCCATATCTGCCCGCCTCATAGAAAGAGACCATCTTTAAAATCTAAAATAACAGAATTTTTCCTTATAACTTATTAATCATATCGAGTAGATTCTCGATTATTGCTTTCTCTGCTCCGGATTTTGCCCTTGTAGAGCGGACTTCATAACCCCCTTTCGGAATTGAAGCATCGCTTACAAGGTAACCACAACTCCCGTTACAGAGAGTAAGCATAAAAGTATAATTATATGGAGACTGATTCCTCAATTTCACAGATATTTGGTTGAAGACCTCTCCATTTACACCGGTAAAAATAATATTTCCCACTTTCAATGCAGAGAGACGCACTTCTAAACCCGAACCGGGTTTATAATCAGGTTGTTGAAACCTCGTTTCTTTTCTTTCCTTTCTCGGTAAAGTAATAATACGCTGTGAAACACTGATAGAACCGTAGGAGAATGTTTTAATATTTTTTGCAACTTTTATGACTTCATCACCTAAATCGCAGGCAATTGCATCAATCCCGTATGCGTACGAATTTACATCAACAAAATCTATGTGCGGTCCATAGATGGGATTAATATCACCAGAGGCTCCAATACTCAATGGAGCAATAACATCGTTACCAAATTCCCTTTCCACGTACCCTGCAGCAGCACCGGGCCAGTCCCCGGTAATAAGATAATTTCTCGGTCCCATTACAACACCATGACAGGGCCAGTTTATAAATATAATATTTGGATTTCCATATTCATCATCAATACGGACGACACCGACTTCGTGGTCCACAGGTCCATAAGGGTTCCTGCCGAGCGATATACCGCCTTTCCCGTTTGGTGCTCGGCGGTTTATGTTCATCCTGCATTCTCCTTTACCTGCTCCGATTGATGACCTTTTCATATTATCAGCTGCCTCCTTAACGGCACCAACCAATTTTTCTTGTATTTCGTTCACATAAGCAAGCACATCGGACGATTCATCTTTGCTGTAAACTCTGGTAGTTGGTCCACCGTGAGTATGGACGGCGGACAATAAGACGTATTCCTTTTTAATTCCTGTTTCCTTTTCAATCCTTTTAGTAAATTCTTCCCAGAAAGAATTCGAGAATCCTATAAGTTCTGCCGCTATTATCACAGCTTTGTTTTTTCCATCATCGAAAGCAATTACACGGGCAAACAAATCATCATGCACCCCCTTAAAATTGCCTTTTCTTCCACCATACCCGCTCATTGGAATAGGAGTACTTGGCGTGATATTTATCTTTGCAACTCCCACAGATAGAGTTTTTATGGAAGCTGAAAATGATTCAGTTATATTAACCGAACTAAATAAAATCCAGACAAGTAAAAAGGTCGCGACCATAAGTGATAATATCGATTTTTTCCTCATCTTAAATCTCCTTTTACTGATAATTTTAATGCCAAAAATATTTATTAACTATTTATATTCTTCCTAACAGCAGAAATAAAAAATTTGCAATTTCAGATTTATTATATTACCCTAATGACTATTACCCGCTGCCTTTCGCTTGCTTGTTATTTTTTCACTTCAAAACTTCCTCTTTGCCTAATATCTTTACATGAACTTCCAATCATGACTTCGAAGGTTCCTGGTTCAACCACTCTTTCCATATGAATATCAAGCAATGAAAGAAGTTCAGGTGTGAGTTTAAAATTAACGGTCTTTTTCTCCTCAGGTTTAAGTGCAATCTTCTTAAATCCTTTAAGCTCAATAATCGGTGTTACCACTGAACTGATAACATCATTAATATAAAGTTGAACAACTTCCCTGCCTTCTCGGTCACCCACATTTTTCACGTCCACATTGATATTAACTTCACCAGCAGTTCCAATCTCCTTTGGACTAATTTGAAGATTGCTGTATTCGAATTTCGTGTAACTCAGTCCATATCCAAACTCAAACAGCGGTGTTAAAGGCATGGTTACATAGGCTCTCCAGTGCCTGTGTAATTTTGATGGTTTATAATTATAGTAAAACGGCATCTGTCCGACATGACGCGGAAACGTAATCGGCAGTTTTCCATTTGGATTGCAGTCACCAAAAAGGACTTCTGCAACAGCTTGTCCACCTTTTTCTCCACACATCCACGCATTCACAATAGCAGGGATGTGC
>JAUVVT010000047.1 GCA_030604505.1 bacterium
CAAAAGTTATTCTGGATAAACTTAATGTTGATGACTATAAAGATGCTATTGATATATTGAAAATATTTAAAATAGACCCGTATGAACGTGATATTCAAACTGAAGCGTTAAAAATTTTCAGGGATATGATTTCTGAAAAAAACTACGAAGCAGCCGCTGATGTGGGATTATATTTTGAATTAGATAAAAAAGAAACATTAGAAATAGCAACTCTTGCCTGGAAAGAAAAGATATATAAAGGTGATTTTGAAGAAGCATATAAAATAAAAAATAGACATAAAATTCCCCAAAAAGCAACAAATAAGATCTTAAAAAAAGTTTACAGGTCAAATTTGAGAAGAAATGAGTTAAAAATTTGTAAAACTATCAGAAAACAGTATTATTTAAATGTAAGTATTTTTTTATTAATTATTGAATATATTAAAAGGATAATATATTTTATGAAATGATAGTGAATGAATAATTCTCTTATTTTAAATTATTTAGCCCCATAATGAATCGCTTTAATTTTTGAATTAATCATTATCAATAATTATAGTTTATCCTCCAATTATGGATAATGTTTTTTAAATTTCTACTAAAAATAATAAATTCTCTTTCAACAAAAGTAAGGAGTGTACGACATGAAAAGAGTAATCAGTTGTATTTTAGTATTATCAGTATTTACATTCTTTTTTAGCTGTACTGTTCCGGCATCGAAACCAGACCTCCCGGAGCCAAACTTCTCTACTCCCGGGTTCATTATTGATGACCACATCCATTACAGAGCAACAGATGAGTAGGAGAAAGATTTTGTAACTGTTTTTGAAAAGTATAATGCAATAGGATGCGTGCTTATAAGAATGAATAATCTGGAAAGAGGAATAAAGTTCGCAAATGCAAATCCTGATAGAGTTATTCCATACGCAGCGGTTGATATCGACAACCCGAATGTTCTCAAAGATATTCAAAAGGTTTACGATATGGGGTATAAAGGATTGGGAGAGCTCCCGGTCAATGAGTTAAATTTCGATGACCCGAAATATGACCCGGCTTGGGCACTTGCTGAAAAACTTGGTATGCCAATCTGTCTTCATACTGGAATCCGTTCTCGTGGACATATTGCGAGAATGAGACCCGGTTACCTTGGGACAATATGTGTAAAATTTCCGGATCTCGTTATACATGCTGCACACTTTGGGAATCCCTGGTATGCAGAAGCAGCAGAGGTTGCTCGTAGAAATAAAAATCTTTACTTTGACCTGACGGGTTCTACTTTGATTAAAAAATCTGAAAACCCATGGTATTGGAAAGAAGTGCTCTGGTGGACACCTCATTTGGGAAAACCTCATATGCCAACAGATGCAGTCCCTGCATTTGAAAAAATTGTCTTCGGAACAGACCAGAGCCCGAGTGGGATGGAAGAAAATATACTCAGATTCAACAATATGCTCGATGCTTGCGAAGTTCCCCAGGAAACTCGCGATAAATGCTATTACGGAACTATGGCAAGAATTCATAATATTGATGTTAGCAAGTATCTGCCATAGAAATAGTGATTTTTCATAAAAAGATCGATTCATCCATCATCCATTTAGGACTTACACAAATAATATTAAAAAGTCTATTAGAATATTATATCATCTTCATATATATTGAGAAAAATCCGGAAGAGCGTTCTGAACAAATATGTCACTCTATATTAAAAATAAGAAAAAACCTATTGATGTTGTTAATGTAAAATTCAAATTCGGGGACACAATACCTATTTATCATTTGATAAATAAAAATCTATACTTTAATATTAGATCCAAAACGTACAAAAGATTTAAAAATATATAAATTGATACTTAGTCTAACTTAATTACTACCAAATTATAAGTCTCTAATCGAAGTACTTTAAAAATAACTTTCTTATCTATGATATTATAGTTAATAAATTCAATTTTTTCCTTATCCGGCGAAAACACCATAACCTGCTCCACTCTCTTTCCATCTGGTATTTTTAAACTAATCCCAATATTCCTTACCAAAGAATTCCTTTCCACATTATAATTGACAAGGTGAAGCATCAAACTGCTTTTATCTATTTTCTTTGTTAATTCAATAGTTACGGTAAGAGGTGCATTCACATCTATAGATAAATTATCATCTGAAGCCCATTTAACCGATTCAACTAATTCCTCCCAATTCATTGGAAGTCTCCAATATCGACTTATCATTGCTGCTGTTGATGGTTTCTTAATTACAGGTTTAACCTCAGGAATATAAACAGCGCGGCCGCTTCCAATTTTATTCTTTACAGTGGATATATTTAACAAAGGCTCGGGCATTCGTCCACGTGCAGGCCATTTTGGAGGCTCTATTTTAAAAAGGTCTTTTAAACCAAAATCTCGCCTCCTTTGCCGCCATTCTGTATATAATGAAGTATGTTCCGTAACAACTAAACCACCACCCTGCTTTACAAAATCTCTGATTAAATCCAGCTTTTCATCACTCAAACACTCCTGATCAGCCAAAACTAACACACGGTACTTAGAAAGATTCTTTAAATTATCGTCAAAAATAATATCAAATGGAATTTTTGCCTGAATCAAAGCTTGCTCAAAAAGAAATGTGCTCTGATAAGGTCGATCATTATTGAAAGCCATTGTCGAATAAGAATGAAGCACAGCAACATCGGCAACATTATCGATATTGCGATAATAATCAAAATTTTCATGATAAAACTTGATGTAATCTTTTTTGCTCTCTGAAAGTTCAACACCAAGATAATAACCACCCCAAGTATAGGGATTATCAAATCCTATATTATTCCGATTTTCCGAAAGTTCATAACCTGCAAGAACACCTCCCACCATTCCCAAACATTGGCGGTTATATGCCATCGCTTCTGCCATCTGAAGTTTACTATCACCGGTATAAGTAAAGATTTTATTATTTAAAGTACTTGCCATTTTGTATGTCCTTATTTTTGAAACTAATATTCCTTCTTCTGTAACAGTTGCTTCATTTCCTTCTTCAGTCCACACAATATCCGTATGTGAAAGAAGTCTTGGATAATCAACCCCCTGATCCCAAATTGTATTATTCCCTGATAATCCCGAGGAAGGATTATTTTCAACTGCTACTTCTGGATTCAACCCTCGAATAAAACTTTCCATTTCACTATAAAAATCTGCGAGCTGCTGACACCTGAAATCAGTCCACTCCTGAAACAGGGGGTCATCGATAGTGCTGAAAGGCTTATCATAGTTTGGAGGCTCAACATATTTAACATTGCTGAATCCCAGTCTTTCTTTAAGCATCTCAGGAGTATATTTCTTCATCAAAAAAACTCTAAAATCCTGAACAGCCAGAGGATGAAAAAATATTGGTATTCCTGCTCGATTACTGGTATTATCAAAATGAATTAAATCAACTTTTAAATCTTCAATAGCTATCCGCACTACCCTTTTAATATAATTAATATATCCCGGATGCATGAAATAAACTCTTTTGCGAAATGTTTGTGTTCCACCATAACGTACTGGTTGACCACGATAATCAGGAACAAACCACTCCTCAGCTTCAGGCTTCTCAAGTAAAAATGTTTCATAGGCAACTGTACTCCCAACATAAACACCAACTCTTATACCATACTTCTTGCATAAAGAGGCAAGCTTTTTAGAATCCTCAAGCTGTTCTTTTTCCGCCTCAAGACCAAATCCTTTATAAAAATGAATAATAACCAGTGTCACACCCATTTCCTTCAACTTTTTTACGGCTTCTTCAGTGTGTTCTTTGTAATAATCATCTTTATGCCAGGTTGGATTCCCACCTTTTCTGCGGCGGAAAATAGGTGCTGTATCCCAATTCCCGACTATAACAAGAGGATATATCTCAAGCCATTGAGGCTTAGGCAAGGACTCCGAAAGCTTCTCAACCTCTATTGTATCAGTCTGTTTATTAACTTCATTTCTACAATTTCCTGTTAATAAAATTATTAGAAGCAAAAAAAGTATCCCCAGGCAACCTATGTAATCTTTTAATCTTTTCTTCATAATTTTTCCCTCCATTTTTAATATAATATACGGAAATAAATTATTTCTTCAAAAAGTAATTAATAAAACAAATTATTTTTAATCCTTTATTTTGTTGCGACTTTCACCGTTGTTTGTTCCAAAAATCTTTAATTATTAAATATTTCATTATAATGTATAATTATTATATTCTTTAATAATGGAAAAATTTAATTCAAATATAATTTTCTAATTTTTGTAGTCTTTAAAAAATAATGTTAATTACTGTCCTATTGTAATATTCATTTAATAAAAGTATTTTTGAAATATTAGTTAAAATACTAAAATATGTCTTGACATCTCCAATATTTTTTATTATATTTATAATGTGTTATTATTAATAATAACTTTTTAACGCCCCTGTATCGTTGAGACCCTTTATGGTGGCTCTGCAGGGATATGTTTCGGTTTTTATTTGCTTTATCGCCTTTTTTGTTGTATCAACTTAAAAAAAATACTGTTTTTTAAGAAAAAATGAACCAAAATAATACTAATAAATACTTAAAATACAATAAATAATGAATGTTTCCTTAAATGATAAAAATGAGAAAAAATGAGAAAATACTCTCAAAAATATGCGGATTTTGATAAAAAATGAGAAGAAAAAATCAACATTGGAGGAAAAAATGTTAAAAAGTAAGATTTCACGGCGTAAATTTCTAAAAAATTCAGCAGCAGGGATTTTACCCTTTAGTATAGGCATCAACCAATCTTCCAGACTATTTGCCGCCGGGAAAAATTATTCAAGTGTAAATTCCCCAAGAGAAGCACTTGTACTTACTATATCGTGCAAATGGATGGATGAGACCGATACGGAAAAAGTTGTTAAGCTGATGATTGAACGACTTGAACGGATGGTATCCTACAAACCTGATATTATTTGTCTGCCCGAGATTTTTGCACAGAGGGGACGTGGCAGCACTTCCGAAAAAGCAGAAGAGGTCCCCGGACCGATAGTCAATGCATTCAGTTCTTTTGCAAAAAAACATAATTGTTATATTATCTGCCCAATCATTTCCAAAAGGGACAATAAATTCTACAATACGGCAGTATTAATTGACAGAGGTGGAAATATTATCGGTTATTATGATAAAATCCATCCAACTGAAGGAGAATGTGACAGCGGGATAGCACCGGGAAATCTTACTCCTCCTGTGTTTAAAACAGATTTTGGTATTATAGGCATTCAGATTTGTTTTGACATTAACTGGATGGAAGGATGGGAAAGTCTGAAGAAACAGGGAGCAGAGATAGTCTTCTGGCCCTCTGCTTATCCGGGCGGCAGAATGCTGTCATCTTATGCCTGGATTTATAACTATTATGTTGTTGGATGTCCCTGGTCTAATCCGGCTTTGATTTATGACATTAGCGGAGATTTTATTGCAGAAAGCGGGAGACTGGAGCATTTTGCCTTTGCCTCTTTGAATATGGAGAAAATCCTTTGTGAAATTGATTTTCATATGAAAAAGGTCAACGACATAAGAAAAAAGTATGGGAGAAAGGTTTTTGTAAAATATTTTCAGGATGAAGATTGGTTTACTATTGAAAGCCGGTCTCCCGACTTGACAATAAAACAGATTATCGATGAATATGAATTGGTTACTCACTCGGATTATATTAAAAGAGCAGAGACATATCAGAACAGTTTTCGATAGAAATAGCTTTTAGTTATTAGCCATCAAATTTTTTCATTTTTTTGGTTTTTGCTGAGTGCTGATCACTGATAGCTATTTATCATTGGAGTATAAATTATGAAAAAACCTATTTTCACATTATTAATTTTTTTAATTTTTATTGTTCAATCTCTTGGTAAAAATTCTCCATGTCCCATTCGAATTTCAACCGATTTTGAATCCGGAAATCTCGGCAGATGGCATCTTGAGAATGACACTCATTTAGTTTGTTATCCGCTTGTAGATTGTGACCAGAATGGGCGGAACGGGGTTTCCATCTGGTTTTTTGGCAGACTCGATAATGTCCTGCACAGGGAAATCACTATCCAATTAAAAGGAACACAGGAGGAATATAACCTGAAGATGGGAAATTCTCCATTTTCAAAGGATTCTGTTGTCCCTATGTTTTCCTATGATAAAACTAACTGGCAGCGCTTTAATGACTGCTGTTATGATTTAGCTTCCAATACCTTCACCATAAAGCATATCTTCAGCCGAAAAACTGTCTGGATTGCTTATATTGAACCTTATACATATTCAAGGTTGCAAACCCTTATAGAAGAAATTGAGGATTATCCAGAGGTAAAGATTGAAAGTATCGGACAATCGGTCGAAGGACGCGAGTTATATCTTATTACTATCACGGAACCGACGCAGAATACTAATCCCAAACCTGTAGTCTGGATTGTTGCCAGACAACATCCGTGGGAGACCGCGGGGTCGTGGGCGGTAGAGGGCTTGATTAAATATATCTTATCTGACCAGCCGGATGCGGCTTCTATTAGAAAGGGAATTACCTTTATTATCAGTCCAATGGCTAATCCGGATGGTGTTGTAAACGGTGTAACAAGATTTAATGCAAAAGGAATCGACCTGAACAGGCATTGGCATAAGAGCAATCAGTATTCATTCGATGCAAAAAATGCTCCCGAAACTGCTCTTTTGAAAAAAGCTATGAGCAGATGGTGTTTTCAGTTTCAGAAGATTGACTATTGGATTAATATACATAATAATGATATGATGATGCCGGAGACCGGCGATTGGATGGCATTTGCCACAAGCACCAGAGAAGCAGAAGGATATCTATTTGGAAAATATCTTGCGGAGGAGACGGTATTTAACGGAACTGTCAGAAAACATATATTGGGCAGCCAGACCACATCCACAACCGATGCAGTAGCAAGCGAGTTCAATACTATGGCAATAATTATTGAAATGAAAGTAGGTTATCTTTCCTCTGTCGGCAGGTGGGCAGCGTATGACCTCCACCTCGATTACGGAAAGGGAATAGCTCGCATTTTCGGAAGACTTTTTAAGATAATTGAATAAAATTCCTACTTTCTTTGAAAAGAAAGTAGCAAAGAAACTTTAACTATACCATATCCCTTGCTGTGCAAGGGATATGGTATTTATGCAATTTTTTAATAATGTAACAATGTCATTTTCTTTTTCAAAGAAAGTAAGTTTACTGATAGCTTTTCCATTTGTCTTCAAGATTGGGGTCTTGTATTGTTTCCATAATATAATCTGAGAATTCTTTTCCTGTGGCTCCTCCGGGTCTTCCGGTAATATTAAGTTTCTTTTCCAGTTGACCGCATATATCCAGTGTCATTTCAAGTTTTTTTCCTCTATCTTCAAAACCGATATGCTTCAAGAGCATTGAGCCAGCCCGAATCATACTGCAGGGATCGGCATATTGTGCCCTACCCTCCTTTACCATCCTTGGAGCCGAACCGTGAATTGCTTCGAACATTGCATATCTTTTGCCAATATTAGCACTGCCTGCTGTTCCGACACCGCCCTGAAATTCCGCTGCCTCATCTGTAAGAATATCACCATAAAGATTTGGAAGAATAAAAACCTTAAAATCTGTTCTCCGCTTCGGGTCAACCAGTTTTGCAGTCATTATATCTATATACCAGTCATCACACTGAATTTCCGGATATTCTTTGGCAATTTCATATCCGATACGTAAAAAATTTCCATCGGTAGTCTTAACAACATTTGCCTTTGTTACAATAGTTACTTTGTTAATACTGTTCTTTTTAGCATACTCGAAAGCTAAACGACAAATACGTTCTGTTCCCTGTGTGGTAATAACCTTAAAATCAATAGCAAGGTCTTCAGTAACATTGACACCAAAACTTCCAAGAACATAAGCGCCTTCAGTATTTTCCCTGAAAAATGTCCAGTCGATACCTTCCTTCGGGACTTTGACCGGTCTCACATTTGCAAAAAGGTCGAGTTCCCTTCTCATAGCGACGTTAGCGCTCTCAATATTGGGCCAGGGGTCGCCCTTTCTCGGAGTTGTCGTCGGTCCCTTTAGCACTATGTGACACTTTTTTATCTCTTCAAGTACATCATCGGGTATTGCTTTATTCTTTTCTGCACGATTCTCAATAGTAAGCCCTTCAATTGTTTTAAATTCAATCTTCCCGCTTTCTACTTCTTCTTTAAGCATAAACGCAAAAATCCTTTGAGCTTCTTTTGCAATATACGGTCCTATTCCATCCCCACCTACTACGCCTATTATTATTTTGTCCAACGACTGATAATTTACCCAATCTTCCTCTTTCTTCATTCTTTCAACACGTTCCAACTGTTTCTCCAATATGTTGCCAAAATGCTCTTTTGCCTTTTCTACTGCCTCTTTATTCATATCAAATTCCTCCGTATTTATTTATAAAAATGATTCCAAAGATTTAAATAATTAGATTAATAAATAGAAATCAGAACTAATAATAATGAAAGATTTAAAAAAAAATAAACTATATTTACGAGCAAGATAGCAATTTTTTTTGATTAAAATAATTTACAACCTTGATTGTAAAAAATCGGAGTGATAATCAAAAAATATAAAGTTCTTGAATGTATTTTATAAAAGAGTATAAACTTAAGTCTTAGAAATATATATTACTCAATATAGAAATTTTTTTAAAAAATCCAAAATATTTTACTTCAAGGAAACAAAAAAACTTGACTTTAATAATAAATATAGGTTAATTTGCAAATATTTAATTTTCAAATTATCCCGGAGTTCTTATATGGAATCTGTAATAATTTATG
>JAUVVT010000095.1 GCA_030604505.1 bacterium
ATAAAGCTATCATAAAACAGAAGTATTTTTTAATTTTATGATTATAGATATAGCTCGTTTTATTAATTAGCCTCACTTGGAAGACACAATTAATAAATTATTTTGAAATGATAAATGGAAAAATATTATAAATTCTTCACAAAACCCAGAAATTGAATTAATAAATCTTTATAGGGAACAATTGCATAACAAAGCGAAAGTAAAATTTAGTTGGCCATTTAAAGTATGTTCTTCTGAAAGAGATCAAACTTTATATTATCTTCTTCATGTTACAAATAATATTAAGGGACATTTAATAATGAAAGGTGTAATGTTTAATCAAAATGAAGAAGGAAATTTTGCATATCTAGGTCCTAAGGAAATTATTATCAAAACTCAATTTAAATTATTTAATGTCAATAATATTCAAGAACTCAAAAAATATCTTTTAAGTCGATTCAAAGGAAACAGTCTTAATTTCTATGAAATTTTAAAAAAAGTTTGTATCCCTTGGGAAACAGAACCTCCCTATATTGAAAAGCATTAGAGAGAAGCTTTAAAGGAATTAGATAATGAAGGAAATGTCAAAATTAAAAGAATTACATCAAAGACCGAAAGAGGTTTAAGCGGCGAGGATTTAATAACATTCATTCAACATAATTCTTCAAATATATTATAAACAAATAGAATATAATTATAAATGTAATTAAATATTTTATTATCTTTGTCTTATCATCATTTTCAATTCAGTTGATAATTTAAAAATTATTTAGTATAATATATTACTTTTTCATTGAATATATCTTAATTTTTACTATGGCAAAATTAGACAAAATAATAGTTATTGGTGACCGTCTTCTGATAAAACCGAGTGAGGGGAAGGATAAAACGAAATCGGGGCTTTATCTTCCCCCTACAGTTTCGGAAAAGGAAGAGGTTCAGAGCGGGTACGTCGTGAAAACCGGACCGGGGTATCCTGTTCCGGATATAAAGTCTATGGATGATGAACCATGGTCCCCTCCAAAAAAAGAGATAAAATATATCCCGCTCCAAGCTAAACTTGGTGACTTTGCAATATTTCTGCGTAAATCCGCTATTGAAATAGAATACGAAGAAGAAAAATATCTAATTATCCCCCAATCTGCTATCCTGGTATTGATTAGAGAGGATTTTCTCAAGGAATAAAATAGAAAATACTGATTCAAGAATTAAAGCATCAAGCTGATAGCTAATTACTTACAGCTATTTCCATCGGATTAATTTTTCCCAGTTGTCGGGGGGCTGAAACTTCTTTTTACAGTTTGTTATCTTCTCACCGATAATATTTATTTTATTAATATCTGCCTCTCCCATCTTTGCGGAGGCACAGTATACAAGGTGTCCTACATTATTAAAATCAATATCCATAATCTCTACACCAACTCTATCCGCCGCAAGAAAATCGGTGCTGGCAACAGCGACTCCGACATCTATCGGATCGCCAAACAGCGGTCCATTTCTCTCCATTCCAACAAATCCATCGATAAGGGCTAAATCGGGTTTTACATATTGAGACATACGGAACATATTATAATTGAAAAATTTCGGATTTTCAGAAACCTTCCCCTGGTGCATTTTCCCTCTATAACTATTACCTCTTCCCAGATTCATCGGTGCTGCCATTACTATATTTTTGAGGGATAAGGTTGCCAGAGCATCGCTATGAGTTTTCATCACAGACGCAGATACAAGATAAGTGTTCGGGTCAAGCAGAAGATTTGAAGTCAGGATGGGAAGAGGATGAGTGTTTTTATCGAGCATATAAAGAGTAGTGTATTTGTCATCTTTTAAGTCATAAAACTCAATATTGTATTTTTCAGCCAATTTTTTATATCCGTAATTTTTCAATGGCGTATCAAGGTCGCCGTATCCTGCACCCTCGGCGATTATTATTTTATTTCTGTAAAATGGCTCCAGAAATTCCAAGAGTGCACGGATATTATCAACATGCGTGGATGCTAACCAGTCTTTTTTTTCAATCCGTGTAAAATTTGGTTTTATTACTATCTGCTTATTTCTGATTGACCTCTTTATATCATCCTCAATCAGCTTTAATGCTTCAAACATATTTGATTTTCTGTCACCGCCTTTAACCAGAGCAACATTCGGTTTTTGTGAGAGATTAGGACTTTTTTTATTCGGTCTGTTAATTATTGAATTATTACTGCTTCTTATATTAATGATGGGATTAGAGCAAATTCCAGCACCAAAAAGTCCTGTAGAAAGCCTTTTTATAAAATCCCTTCTTTTGATATTTTTATTCATAATTCTGTCTCGTACTTTTGATTAAATGAATTTTTTAGAATTCTATCCCCTTTTGAGCTTTGATGCCTTTTTGTATCGGATGCTTGATATTTTTAATTTCACTTACGAGGTCTGCCGATTTAATTAAACCTTCTGATGCATCCCTGCCCGTTATTATAATATGAAGCTTTTCAGGTTTATCTTTAATTGCAGATAATATTTCACTCTCTTTAACAATATCGTATTTAATCAAATAAGTCAGTTCATCGAGAATAATTATATCATATTTATCTGAGGATATCTTTTTTTTGGCGAATTCCCATGCCTCTTTACCTGCTTTTAAATGCTTTTCCATGTTTTCGGTATTATAAATAAATCCCCTGCCTTTAATATGAAATTCCAAAAGTTTTTTAAATTTTTCGGCGGTAATTATTTCACCGGTTTGCCGTTTTCCTTTTACAAACTGAATTATGCAGATTTTCATCCCGTGTCCAATTGCCCTGAAAGCCTGCCCCAATGCAGCGGTTGTTTTACCCTTCCCGTCTCCGGTATATATAATTATAAGTCCTTTTTCCATTGATAATCTTTCCTGATAAAGGTTTAATCCAAAACTAAAATCTTATATTATATCAAATCCATATACAAAGGAAACAAATCTTTTTTAGACAAGACAAACAAGATGGGATTTCACATTATTTATTTATTGTAGTTATTTTATTTTTGCTACAAGCAGACTTAATTCGTCATTTAGAAATTTCTTACCGATATAATTATTGAGGGTGCACAAAATTTTATCTAAAATAACTGAGGATGATTTATCTTTATATTTTGAAAGAGCTTTTATCAATATGTTTTTACCCAGCATATTTCCTTTTGAATCAGTTGCTTCTATTATTCCATCGGTGAATAAGACCAGTAGGTCGCCAGAATTTATTTTTATTTTATTTTCCGCATATTTAAAACTTTTGTCAAATCCCAGTAATAGTTGTGTAGTACCCAGTAGTCCGGAGGAATCCTCACTTTTACTGATATAAATTGGAGGTTCGTGTCCTGCTGAAGTATAATATAGTTCCTTTTTGTTCAGGTCAATCAGGCAGTAAAACATTGTAACAAAAGATGCGTTTCTTTCACACTTATCTGCAATCGACCGGTTAATTTTGTCAGCAACATTAGAAGGACAAAAGATCTTGATATTTTTGTTGCCTTTAGAAAAACTTTCTCTCAGTTCATGAAATACTTTTTTTGTATGAGATTTTATATAGGTTGCAGAAAGCCCGTGTCCCATAGCATCGAAAAGAATTATTCCTAATGCTTTGATTCCCTTCTTATCATCTTCAATAAGGAATGAATCCAAGTAATCCCCCCCGATGATTTCTGTTGGCAGGGTGATTCCGGACAGTTCGATTTCGGGGACTGTTTGAAGAGATTTTAGTCTGTAATATCTGGGAATCTTATATCTGAATTCATGTTTTTTTATTGCGGATATATCCTTGGTTCGTGAGTATCCCTGCTCTTTTATGATATTATATTCATTTAATAGAATAATTTTATGCTTTCTTTCTTCTTCAGCCAGAGAAAGCAGAAGCCCTTTAAGCTCCGGCATAGAAACATTTTTGCTTGCGCTATAATAATCAATAAATGCTTTTGTTTCGGCGGCTATGGCGGTTCTTAATATTTCTAGAATATCTTTAAACTGTTTTTTCATTTTTTCCCTTTGGTTCCTATAATTTTAACAGTTAATAAATAATATATTTTTTAAATTAGATAATTTTATTCATAAGCAGGTTATTTCTTCTTTAATATTTCGCCGGTCATTGGTACAAAGATTACATCTGAAAGGCGTCTTATGTTTGTAAGTTTACCATCTTTCTTCGCAGCTATAGTTAGAGTCTGCCAGTAATTTGTTCCTCCGAGAGGCAGAAGAATTCTTCCTCCTTCTTTTAGCTGTTCGACAAGAATTGGGGAGATATTGTCGGCTGCTGCAGTAATAATAATCGCATCATAAGGGGCATGTTCTTTCCATCCGTAATAACCGTCGCCGTATTTCACCTTTACATTATGATAACCCAGATTTTTAAGTCTTTTTTCTGCCATTTTTGCAAGCTTCTCAATTATTTCAATAGTAAAAACGGAATCTGCTAATTCGGAAAGAACAGCTGCCTGGTAGCCGGAACCGGTACCGATTTCCAGAATTTTTTCATCCGGCTTGACGTCAAGAAGCTGCGTCATCAATGCGACTATATAGGGTTGAGAAATCGTCTGTTCCTCACCTATTGGAAGAGGGTGGTCATTATGTGCTGCATTTTTTAATTTGTCATCAACAAAAAGATGCCTCTTTACCTTGCTCATTGCATCGAGTACTTTAGGGTCTGTAATATCTCTGGTCTTTAGTTGATGTTCAACCATATTTTTCCGCATCTTGCTATATTTTTCTTCGTCTTGAAAAGGAAATATAAATAATAGAAACAGGAAAAATACGGGAAAATAATACATATTGTTTGTCTTCATATTTTTACACCAAATTTTTTTTTATATCAAAAAATTGTTAAAATAAATGGAAAAATTTACAAATTTACTTTTAAAATAATTAGGAAAATAGATAAAGGCAAGTGTTTTTATATTTTAAATTTTTTTATAAGTATGAAAGTATTTTTAGAAATAAATTGTTATTATAGAAAAGAAATAATTGATTTAATAGAAAAAAATATATATATTCAAAAAATATAATATTAAAAATAATTAAAGATATAAGACATGATAAAGAGAATTTTGCCGGAAGAATTAACACTGGGGATGTACATAGAGAGTGCGGTATTTGAAAAGGGGACGAAACGAACTGCTGATTTTGTTGATAATGTTCTTGTTGACAGTATTAAGAAACTCAAGAAATATCAAGAGAAAGGAGTATTAAGATATTTATTCATAAATACGGATAAGTTTGTTGAGATAAAAGAAGAGGATTTGAAACCGGAGGAGGAAGTTCCTGTAGTTGAAAAGGTAGAAGAGTATAAACCGCCTGAGCCGGAAGAAGTAGTACCGGTTCCTTTTAAGGAGGAGTTAGCGGTAGCAGTAGAAGTGAAAAATGAGGCACATAATGCAGTTAAGAGTTTTATGGAGGATTTAAAGCTCGGCAAGGAAATTGATACGGAGGTCGTAAAGAATCAGGCAACGGATATGGTTGACAGTGTTTTGAGAAATGATAACGCCCTTACCAGTTTGACCAGACTTAAGAGTTTTGATGAATATACATTTACTCACTGTGTCAATGTTTCGATTTTAGTTACAACGTTTGCAAAGAGACTTGGATTTAACAGACAGAGACTGGAACGGCTTGCGACCGGTGCACTGCTGCATGATGTCGGGAAGGTCAAGATACCGGATGAAATTTTGAACAAGCCGGGCCGCTTTACTCCGGAAGAGAGGAAAATTGTTCAGGACCATCCGACTTTTGGAAGAGAAATATTGGAAAAAAACCCGCTTATAGAAGAAGATTCAATCAGGTTGGCTCATGAACATCATGAGAGATTAGATGGGAAAGGTTATCCTCAGGGATTATTAGAAAAAGAGCTTTATATGGATTCTAATATTATCAGTATTTGTGATGTTTATGATGCATTGACAAGTAAAAGGGTTTATAAACCGGGATTTCCGCTGCCGAAGGCTTTACAAATTATAATGGAGAAGGCGGGTACAGAATTTAAGCGGAATCTTGTTGAGAAGTTGATAAAGATTGTCGGGGTTTATCCAGTCGGGAGTCTTGTTGAAATGAATTCGGGAGAGTTTGCGGTAGTTTCTGAACTTAACGAGGAGGATTTATTAAATCCGTGGGTAATTATAATTACGGATTGGAGGAAAAAGTTTGTACCGGAGCCGGAGACAGTATGTCTTGGAACGATTTCAGCCGGGGGAAAAGAGATTGCTCAATACCATGACCCGAATATATTGGGTATCGACCCAAATAAATTTCTTACTGAATAAATAAAATATTGTTTTTTAGATAGTTGAGGGCATGCATACAATACGAAAATGTATGATTTTCTAATAATGTTGTCAAGAAATGAGTATTGTGTCACGGAATTTTCTGAGAAGATGTTTTATTTTGTCTCATTTTGTGCCATTTTGTGTCAGTTTGTGTCATTTTTGGGATGATTTTGAGGCAGATGAGACAGTTATGTTATTAAATATCAAGAAATTACGTTGATTGTCTCACTTTTTTTAACTTTTTTACCACAGAGAACACCCACAGGGCAGGCAGGGAACACAGAGTATTCCTTTTTGGTTTTGTATTCTTGGGTCATTTTAGTAAATGTAATTATTAACTTATGATTTGTTATTATATACAATAACAATATACGAAATTTTATTCGTATTGTCAAGAACTATTTTTGTAAATGTAATTATTTTTAAAATTAGAAATTGAAGTATTATGACAGTATTGACAGTATTAAAAATA
>JAUVVT010000089.1 GCA_030604505.1 bacterium
AATTTCTTTTTTTTAATACTTCTTTAGCAATTTTCAATAATTCGTGTAATTTAAAAGGATTTTTTACATACCCCATAACTATTTCAAACAATTCTATTGCTTTGCCATTTTGACTGAAACAACTTAATTTAGTGAAACTTTTTCTCGTGTTTTAAAAAAATATTTGGAATTTTTTCTAAAAAGTGTTACATTTATAAAAAAAATAACACGAATTTTGTAATGAGTATTTTGAAAAGGTTTAGAGTTTAAATGGACAAATCATTTAAAAATGTGACAATTAAAAGTAGAGATATAGTTATAGCCTCTATTTTCTGTGCTCTCGGGGTAGTTATTCCAATATTATTTCATTTAATTGGGCTTGGGTCTGTTTTTTTGCCAATGTATTTACCAATTGCCGCAGTTGGATTTTTGGTATCTTTTCCCGCAGCGTTTGCAACAGGGATCATAACGCCTTTATTTTCAGCGGTGGTTACAGGGATGCCTCCGTTTTTCCCGCCTGTAGCACCGATAATGTGCGTCGAATTATCAATACTTGCCGGCAGTGCATCACTGTTTTACAGGAAATTTAAGTGGAATATCTGGATTAGCTTAATTGGTGCAATAATTTTATCAAGAATGGTGTTTGTGTTTATACTATTACTGGTTATACCACTAATGAATCTGCCGCCCGGTGTATTGACCACTGCTGCAGTAATTTCCGGTATTCCCGGAATAATTCTCATGATTGCTCTTGTTCCTTTTGCAGTAAAAACAATAGAAAAAAAATTACATTTTTGAAATATAAATTTTCATCAATTTATTGGTTTAGGCAGAATAAATGAAAGATCACATTAATTACTTTGATGATATAGCTTCAGAATGGGACAGTTTATTTTCTGATGAAGAAAGAATAGAAGAAGTTGTAAGCAAAATGAATATATCACAAGTTGAAACAGTACTTGATGTCGGCTGCGGCACAGGAAGACTTATACCTCATCTTCAAAGAAGATTAAAAAATGGAGGAATGGTTTTAGGTTTGGATTTCTCTTTACAAATGCTGCAAAATGCTAAGAAAAAGGTATTCACAAGGGTAATGGAATTTGTCAACGGGTGTGCGGAAGAGCTTCCTTTTAAGGATACAAAATTCGACAGGATTATTTGTTTTGCTGTTTTTCCTCATATAATTGATAAAGAAAAGTCGGTCAGGGAATTCAACAGAATCCTGCGGAAGAATGGTATACTAAATATTTTTCATTTAAAAAGCAGAGAAGAGTTAAATAAATTTCATAAAAATTTGAATAGAGTTGTGAAACGGGATGTTCTTCCGGACGAGAATACTATGAAAAAAATTCTTGAGAATGGCGGATTCCGAGAGATTAATATTATTAATAAACCATTTTTCAATTATACTGTTTGTCTAAAAGCATAGTATAAATTATGAGTGACGGCACAAAAATTCTTTTATTTATTATTTTTGTTGTTTCAGCGGTATTGATTCAGGAGGGGAATTTTTATTTATACATCAGCCATTTTTTGATTATTGTAATATCCGTTTTTTATTTAAGGATGAAATTTTTTGCATTGTTAAATAGAATAATACTTGGTCTTCCTTTTATTTTAATATTTTCTGCTTCTGCATTTTTAAGTTATAGAGGTTTTCAGGAAAATTTATTGATTTCTTTATCAATATTAATCAAGTATTCACTTGTGTTATTATGGGGGTTAATTATTTTTTCAGATATTCGGATTTATCAAGGACTGAAGCAACTTCATGTACCCAGCATTTTTATCTCAATAACTACATTAATGGAAAGGTTTATATTTATTTTTAAATGTGAGATTCAAAGAATAATCAGAGCAGTGGGAATTAGGTCTTTCCAGAAAAGAAGATTCTTCAAAACTACTCTGGCAAAGAGTATATCAAGTGTGATGTTAATCAGAGGTTTCGAAAGAAGTCAGAGGGTTTATAATACTATGACCGTGAGGGGATTTGATGGAGAAGTAAGATTTTTATTAGGCGAGAAATTCGGTTTTTATGATATTATTTTACTGATTATTTTTGCTGCAGTAATTTTAAGTATAAATTTGATTTTTTGGTAACCTTGAAATAGAATATTTATGGATGATATCATTTATATTAAGAATTTAAGTTTTGACTATCCGGATAAAAATAAAGTTCTCAATCACATCAATCTGACTATAAAAGCCGGAGAAGATGTTGCTTTCATAGGAAGAAACGGAGCGGGTAAATCGACTTTATTATTGAATATAATCGGGATACTCGATGGTGTTGGAGAGATTGAAATATTTGGAATAAAGATGAAAAGGGGGAATTTAAGTGAAATACGTCGAAGAATTGGATTTGTTTTTCAGAATCCTGATGACCAGCTTTTTATGCCGACAATATTTGATGATGTATCTTTTGGTCCTTTAAACTTTGGCTTTAGTAAAGATGAAATTGAGAAAAAAGTTAAAAACGTTTTAAAAATAGTAGGGCTCGAGGGTTATGATTTCAGGAAACCGCACCATTTGAGTCTTGGGGAGAAAAAGCGGGCTGCAATAGCTACAATTCTGGTGTTAGAACCGGAGGTAATAATATTTGATGAGCCAACATTAGCCCTTGATCCGGGTGGACGTAAAAATATTATCAGGTTTATAAAAAGCATTAAATCCACAAAGATAATTGCAACCCATGACCTTGAAATGGTTCTTGAATTATGCAATAGAGTCATTTTAATGGATGATGGTAAAATTGTGGCTGATGGGAATACAAAAGAAATATTAGCGGATGGGAAATTAATGAATGACACGGGAATGGATGTACCGTCAAGTTTAAGTGTATAGAATTTCTCTTTAATTTTCATTTTTAGTTGATAAATTCAATTAACAAAAAAAGAAATAAAAAGGAATAAGTTATGCAAAGGTTAAACGTTTTTACAAATTTGATGCTGTTCATTTTATGTTTATATATGAACGGTTATTCACAGAGTGTAAAAACTCAAACAGACACTTTGATTATTAAAGGCAGAGAAGTATCTGTAATTGCCAGTAAATATCCAAGTGTAAGAGGAGATATTTCAGCATCACTCCATGTAATAAGTGAAGAAGAAATTATGAATGCGATTAGTAATTCTGTACTTGAATTGGTGGATGAAAAGGTAACGGGGGTTACTCTCACACAAAAGTCTGTTTTAGGATATGGAATAGCAGCCAAAGCCGCCGGTGTTATAAATATAAGAGGTGTAGGCGGAAAACCAAATACGGGAGTATTGGTGCTTGTTGACGGAAGACCTGATTTCATGGGAATCTTCGGCCATCCTATACCTGATGTATATCATCTTGAGAATGTCGAGAAGATCGAAGTAATCAAGGGACCTGCTTCTGTTTTATACGGAACGAACGCTATGGGGGGAGTTATAAATATTATTACTAAAAACAATATCGAGCAGGGATTGAAAAACAGTATAACGGCAGAATATGGTTCATTCAACACATACAGAACCAGGTATACAAATGAAGGTAGATTTGATAAATTCAAATACTTTGTCTCCGCAGGAAAAAATGGAACAGATGGTCACAGAGAAAATGCCAATTATAAGTCCCATACCTATTCTGCCAAGTTAATGTATGACATATCACATAATTGGGACGTCTCGGTTGCAGGCAGTACAACCAAATTTGAAATGAATGATCCCGGGACTATTGTGAGTCCTGCCGTTGATGAGTGGTATAACGTCAGGAGAAACTGGTTTGATTTTTCAGTATTTAACAAAACAAGGTATGGAAGCGGAGAATTTAAATTGCATGCAAATACGGGACATCATGAGATATATGATGGATGGAGAAGCAATGACAAAACTTATGGTTTTTTGTTTTACCAGCATATAAAACCATTTGTCGGAACCACTGTTACTGCAGGATTTGATTATAAAAGAATGGGAGGAGATGCCACGAATGCAATAACAAATCATAACTTTGGTACAAATTATGAATATCAATATGCCCCATATTTTCATATTCAACAGGTAATTCACAATAATATTATAGCATCCACCGGAGTCAGAGTTGAAAAAATTTATAACCGCAGCAGTGAAATAATATCAAAGTTTGGACTGGTTTATCATACTGACAACAAAAACTCTTTTAAAGTAAATGTTTCCAAAGGATTCCGTGCTCCAACTATCAGAGAGCTTTATCTTTTCCCTCCGTCAAATACCGAGATAAACCCCGAAGAGATGTGGAATTATGAATTTGGTTATAATTTTAATACAAAAAGGTTTAAGATAAATTCGTCGGTTTTTACAATGAAAGGGAGCAACCTTATAAGGATTACCGGTATGTTTCCTAATATGGCATTCCGCAATACAGGAAAATTTACTCATAAAGGCTTAGAATTAAATCTTACACTGAAACCTGTAGAAACTGTCAGTCTGACTGGCGGATACTGCTGGCTTGATCCCGGTGACCAAACCCAGTATAACCCGGGAAGCAAAATAAATATAAATTTTAGATATCATAAAGATGATTTCAGTTGGAAAATCTTTTCGCAGAGCTTACGGGACAGGTACGGAAGCGATTTTGCGCAGAACAGACTCGACCAATTTGTAATTTTTGATTCAAGAATTTCTTACAATATAAACGAATATCTTACCTTAATAGGTAAAATTAATAATATCACAGATAAGGAATATCAGCTCATGGCAGGATATCCAATGCCGAGAAGATATTTTACAATAGGATTTAAGCTTACAAGGTGATACATTTTGATAAAAAAGTAAAGTATATTCTACCCGGCAATATATATATCATATAGTTATCACACTTTCCGAATTCAATAAGATAGAAGTTATTTCTTGCATATTGCTCACCCGTCCTACAACAAACGTATCGTTTAATTTATAATATCCAACACATGTTCCGCAAGCTATAATGTCTACACCCGCATTTAAAAGGGTATCCAGTGCATCTAAAACAGATGACCCCTTTGCCAATAACCTGACTCCTGAATTATAAAAAATAATCGTTTCCGGTTTATTTTCTGATATACAAAGCTTTCTGAGAAAGGAACCCATTAATCTCTTTCCTAACTCTTTGCTCCCAATCCCGAGCGTTTCGTTGTTCACAATAATTGTTTTTTTCATAGTGCCAGTCTCCCTTTATATGTATTCGTAATTAGAATAACGTTCCCGGAACAAAAATAAAAAATATTCCCAAGCTGTGCCGGATGTGTGACATTTTGGATGACAGTTCCTGTCGGTTAGATAAATTTTTGTAATTTTTAATTTTAGTTGCTTTTATTAATCTTAAGCTAATTCTACTTTGCGGATTAGATTCCTGTCATCCCATTTAATTGCTTGTTTATAATATAATTAGAAATATACACCTAAATAGTTAAGATGTATTACATAACCTTTATATAAACCTCACAGAAACCTCAATTATTAACTTCATTAAAAACAATGTAGCTTTTCAGAAAGGAGGTCAACAACAAAATACACAAACCATAAACACTTAAAATATAGGAGGTTAGAGTGCAAAAGAAAATTAAAAGACCTTACCAAAAGAGACCAAGAGAAAAAAGCAGAATAAAGGTAAGTAAACATATTATCAAAAGCAACAAGAAATTAAATAAGTAAGGAGGTTAGAATGCAAAAGAAAAAAGAAATAGACAGTCTTTTGGATCAGTGTGAAATAAAAGTTAAAATAATGAGGCAGTTAGTTGATGCAATGAAAAAAATATAAAAAAAGTCCGATAGCACTTCATTTACTTCTATTTCAGAACTTTTAAATAAAAGCAGAAAAATAAACAAGCTGACAGATGAGTTCAATAGCATACAGGAAAAAGTATTAACACTGATAGAAATAGAAGCAAAAAGTAAAATTTAATTGACTTTTACAACAAATTCATTATATTAAAAATTAAAAATAAGGAGTTAAAAAAATGAGTATAGTAACACAAGGTTTTGGTGAAAAAGAGACAAAAAAACTTGAGCTAATGGATAAAGATAAAAGAGAAATCCATGTTATTTTAAATCAGAATACAGTAAAAATTCAAATGATGAATCAACTATTTCTTGAAATACCTGAAACTGAAAAAGAGTTATTCGATTCCTCTTCAGAACTTTTAAAAAAAGCTTTAAAAATTAATGAGCTAACAGATGAGTTTCTTGCTATAATATACAGAGCAAGACAAACCAGAGAAAAGTAGTTGCTTTTTACAAAAAAATTTTGTATATTAAAAGCTGAATAGTTAATATATTTTTTTACAATTTTATGTAAAAGGGTATTATCCCTATTCTTTATTCAATGCAAAAAAGCCTTGTCGTAGCAGCAAGGTTTTTTTGTTACTATACCACTTTGCACTGGTACCAGAAAAACCAAAAAAATAAATTTTGCTTTTTGCTATGTATGAAAATATCGAAATCGAAATAAATGTTGATGAGGATCTTGAGCTTGCTGTTGATATTGTTCTCTTCTGCCCTCAAGATATTTTTTTCCCAAGACAACCTTTTGTCGATATTGCTATAAGTCCTTGTTATATAGAGACTTCTGGTATAGTAGATTAAAATTCTGCTATCTCCAATACCTTGCACATTGTAAAATGACTTTTTCTTTTTTTGCTTGTTTTTTTCTACCTAACCTGTTGTTATTACTACACTTATAAGAGCTTCTAAACCTAAAAATAACAGGAACTTACTTAACTCAAAAACCTCTTAAGTCTTTTTATATCATAATGTTACAGTGTTTCAAGATGTTACAGTATTAAAAAGTAGATAGTTTTAATGCTGTCTAAGAGCATTTTACCTTGAGACATATCCTAACCATAGCTATATATGAAATAATGCAGCCAGCAAGCTGACAAGCATACCTTGAGACATTAGACAGCTAAATCAGAGACCTTTTGAAACTTGCATTTTAAAGATAAAACACCTTGAGACATACCATATCATACCTTACTATGAAATAGACCACCAGAGACACTGTATAACACCTACAAATGAGTTTGTAAGGATTTTACAGACCTGCACTGTGCAACCAGTTTATATCTAAAATAAA
>JAUVVT010000154.1 GCA_030604505.1 bacterium
AATGAACCTTCGCTTCCTGTTATGCCCTGAACAATCACCCTTGAATTATTGTCAATTAATATACTCATAATCAATATTTCCTGTTTTCGTTTTTGGAAGGAGAGGTAACACTTACTTTCTTTGAAAAGAAAGTAATCAAAGAAACTTACTTTTAAATTTCCCCTCACATGAAGGGAAATTTATTTTATTATTTCCACAATCTTTTTTGCGGCATCCTGAAAGCTTGTCGCTACTTTAAAAGATAGTCCAGAGTTATTTAACAACTCTTCAGCTTGTTCTTTATTCGTACCCTCAAGTCTCACAACAACAGGTAATTTCAGATTCATTTCTGATGCAGCATCAATAACACCCTGTGCAACCCTATCACATCGGACAATACCGCCAAATATATTAATCAGTATCCCTTTAACATTCTTGTCAGAAAGTATAATTTTAAATCCGTTTCTGACGGTTTCGACACTTGCACTTCCTCCGACATCCAGAAAGTTTGCCGGAGTAGCTCCGGCAAGCTTTATCAGGTCCATCGTAGCCATTGCCAAGCCGGCGCCGTTAACCATACATCCAACTGTACCATCTAATTTTATATAGCTAAGGTCATACTTTGATGCCTCAACTTCAAGTTTTTCCTCCTCATCAAGGTCTCTTAACTCCATAAAATCAGGATGGCGGAAAAGAGCATTATCATCAAGATTTATTTTTGCATCCAGTGCAATTACATTACCGTCAGTCGTTATTACAAGGGGATTTATTTCTGCCAAGGAACAATCACATAAAATAAAGGCATTATATAAAGCAAGCATAAATTTTACACTTTTTTGCAGAACTTTTCCCTCCAGCCCAAGTGAAAAGCCAATCTTTCTTGCTTGATAAGGAACCAAACCGGTCAATGGGTCAATATATTCCTTAAATATCTTTTCCGGAGATTCCTCTGCAACTTTTTCAATTTCTACTCCACCTTCGCTACTTGCCATCAAAACAAAACGGGACTCAGACCTGTCAAGAACCATTCCTAAATAAAGTTCCTTTTCAATATCTGCTCCTTCTTCAACTAATATTCGCTTAACAATTTTTCCTTCGGGTCCGGTTTGATGCGTAACCAGTTTCATTCCCAGCATTTGATTTGCAATATTTTTAACTTCAGCGGGGTCTAAAGCTAATTTTACACCTCCTCCTTTTCCCCGTCCGCCGGCATGTATCTGAGCCTTAACAACATATTTTTTCTTGTCCATTTCAAGTGCATTTTTCCCTGCTTCTTCCGGCGTAAAAGCAACTCTCCCATCAGGAACCGATACACCAAATTTCTTTAATATTTCTTTACTCTGATATTCATGTATTTTCAAACCCAAATTCTCCTATTAAAAGTTTAAAAAACATATTTCAAATAGTGAGAACTGATATTATCTATTATTTTTCAATAAAATTTAGTTATATAAATTTATAATATAATTCTTTTAAAATTAAATGTCAATTTTAATTTTTTAGACAATTTAGTGAGGATTATAAGGTTTGCAATAATTTTAAAGTTGGAGATTTTGCCATATCCAACACTATTAAGCAGTGAATTGCAAATTGTATATTAAACTATAAAAAATAATACATTAAAACATTAAATAATAAAAAAAGATGAAAGTAATAAACCTTCATCTTTTTTTTGGAGATGGTTATTATGAAAAATGCTGGCGCCAGCTTTGTAAGGACTAAGTCCCTCCTTGGATATTGTCCAAACTTTCATTTTATACATCGGCATTTTTTTCCTTAACTTTAGGAAATTTATTCCTGTTTTGCTAAGTTTTTAAATTTGAATTTAATCAGCGACAATGCTAACTATTTTATTTTTAATATAGATAATCTTTTTTATACCGCTATTTGTATATTTTTTTACATTCTCTAAATTTTTTGCTTTCTCTTTTACAATGTCCTCGCTATCCATATCGCTAACCATAATAGTTCCGCGCACTTTACCATTCACCTGGACAGCAATTTTTCTTTCTTTTATTTCAAGAAATTCCTGCTTATAAACGGGCCAGGTTATAGTGGATAATACTCCGCTTCTTCCGATTATGCTCCAGAGTTCCTCTGCAACATGTGGAGTAAATGGAGATAGAAGCTGAACAAGTGTGGATATTCCTAAAGTAAAAACAGGATTTGAATCTTTTTCTTTTTTTAATTCTACTTTAGAAACAAATTTATATAATTCATTTGCAAGTTCCATTAGAGCACTTATAGCGGTATTAAAATGAAATCTGTCTATATCATAGGTTACCTTTTTTATAGCATAATTAATCCGAAACATCAAACTCTTTTCAGAATTATCGAGATTATTGCAATCTATATCTCTTATATCATCGCCAATTGAAGAAAGATTCTCAACAATAATATTCCATACTCTATGGATAAAACGGTTAACGCCTGATACTCCTTCTTCCGACCACTCAAGTTCCTTAACCGGAGGAGCTGAAAATAATATAAAAAGCCTTATTGTATCGACTCCATACTTTTCTATCATTTCTTCGGGGTCAACAGCATTTCCCTTTGATTTGGACATAACAGCTCCATCCACCAATACCATTCCTTGAGTCAGCAGTCTCTTAAATGGTTCATCTTCTTCAGTCAATCCAATATCCCGGAGAGCTTTGGTAAAAAATCTTGAATAGAGCAGATGCATTATTGCATGCTCAATACCTCCGATGTACTGGTCAACCGACATCCAGTATTCTGCTTTTTCTTTATCAAAAGGAAGCTGGTCACAATCAGGGCTTGTATATCTGAAAAAATACCATGAACTATCTACAAAAGTATCCATAGTATCCGTTTCTCTGTGAGCAGGTTTTCTACATTCGGGACAGAGACAGTTCTGAAATGAAGGTGATGTTTCCAAAGGATTCCCCCTGCCGGTAAATTCAATATCATCCGGAAGCACAATAGGGAGTTCTTTTTCAGGAACAGGGACCATTCCGCACGAGTCACAGTATATTACAGGTATCGGAGTGCCCCAGAATCTTTGTCTTGAAATAAGCCAGTCCCTCAATCTATAGCTGACTGAATGTTTCCCCATTTTCACCCCTTCAAGATGGACAGTTATTTTTTCCATTGCATCAGTATTCCTCAATCCATCAAATTCATTTGAATTTATCAAGACTCCCTCGTCAACATAAGCACATTTCATCTCACTGCTTTTCAATATTTTATCAGAAGGGGTTATAACCACTTTAATAGGAAGATTATACTATTTTGCAAATTCAAAGTCTCTCTGGTCATGAGCAGGAACAGCCATTACTGCTCCTGTTCCATATTCTTCCAGGACATAATCGCCTATATATATTGGAAATTTTTCGCCGGTCAAAGGGTGAATAAAATATCTGTTTATAAAGATTCCTTCTTTTTCTATATCTTCACGCATCCGGTCTATTTTTGTCCTTTTTTTGGTCTTTTTGATAAATGAATTGATATCCTTTTCATTTGGCACACCTGCAATGAGCTCTGGAACAAGTTCATATTCCGGAGCAAGAACCATATATGTTACACCAAAGAGTGTATCGGGTCTCGTAGTAAATGTTTTGATTGTTTTATCCATACCATCAGCGGGGAATGAGATTTCGGTCCCATAGGACCTTCCAATCCAATTTTTTTGCAGAGTTTTCACTGTTTCGGGCCAATTATCAAGTTTATCGAGGTCATCAAGGAGCTCATCCGCATATTCTTTAATCTTAAAAAACCACTGCTCAAGTTCTTTTTCGATTACTTCACTTTTACATCTCCAGCAATTTCCTTCAATGACCTGTTCATTTGCCAGAACAGTCCCGCAGTTATTACACCAGTTAATCGGTGATTTCTTTTTATAAGCAAGCCCTCTTTCATAGAATTTTATAAAAATCCATTGATTCCATTTATAATAATTTTCATCACAGGAAGCGATATATCTATCCCAATCATAACTTAATCCAAGCCTTTTTTGCTGCTCCATCATCAGATTTATACATTCCAATGTCCAGTCTCGAGGATGTACTCCCTCTAAAATTGCAGCATTTTCAGCAGGCAAACCAAATGCATCATAACCCATAGGGTAAAGCACATTGTATCCATTTTTCCTTTTATATCTTGTGTAAACATCTCCAATTGAGTAATTTCTGACATGTCCCATATGGAGTTTCCCCGATGGATAAGGGTACATCTCAAGATTATAGAAAGCCGGTTTATTTTTATCTTCTTTAACCTTGAAAATCTTTTTTTCTTCCCAGACCTTCTGCCACTTTTTTTCAATCTTTTCTGGATTATAGGTTCTTTTCATTATTTTGAAATTCGATTATTTTATTTTTTACAACATATTATCTATTTTCTTTAAAATATCTCAGCAAAAAGTAAAATTAAGAAAGGACAACTCAACGGTTGTCCTCACAGGATTGCGGAATTTAGAATAAATCAATACATTATAATTGTGTCGATTTCAACATAAGAATTTAAAAAGACAAAATTTTTAGCTTTTTCGCCGCTGCATCTTTTAAAAAGATAGAAATCGATATTCTACTTTAATCTTCCTTTCATTCTGGAAATTAATTTTTTATTGAATTCCACCGATGTATTATATCCATATAGTTTTAGTATATTATCCAGGGCAATTGCCTCTGCAATAACAGCGATATTTTTTCCGGGATATATCGGAAGTCTGATAAGCGGAATTTTTACATTCAGATATTCAGAATATTCGATTTCCAGGCCGGTTCTGTCAAAGCTATCAATATCCTTATCATCTTCAAGTCTTACTTCCACTTCCAGACGTTTTTGCATTCTAACTCCTCTGATACCGAATAATGTCAATACATCAACGATACCTACTCCTCTGACTTCCAGATGATGAGTAAGAATTTCCTTACCCGATCCCAAAAGAGCTCCCTCGCCGGTTTTAACTAAAGTGATAATATCATCAGCCACAAGTCGGTGTCCCCTTTCTATGAGGTCAAGAGCCATTTCACTTTTGCCAATTCCACTTCTTCCGGTAAATAAAAGCCCCATTCCGTAAACATCAACAAGCGTACCATGAATAGTCATCTGTGGAGCAAATAGATTATCAAGATATCTGCTTAATAAGGTTATCAACCGTATTGTATTAAAAGAAGTCTGAAATACACAAACCTTTTTTTTGTCTGCTATTTCCAATAATTCTTTTGGGGGCTCTAATTTGTCCGAAATAACCAGGAATGATACTTCTAACTTCAGTAATTCCTCAACAATACTCTTCCTTTTTTCAACATTCTTAGATAATAGATAAGAAATCTCAGGTTTCCCAAAAAGCAGAACGCTCCCATTTGGAAAATCTTTTGTATAACCGCAAAGAGCTAAGCCGGGGACATAAATCCCATTATTTTTAAAGTCTTTTTCAAATCCCTCCGAACTATTTAAAAGCTTTAAAAATAAACTTTTCTGATTTTCCTTAAATATTGTTTCTACTTTAAATTTATTTTTGTTTTCTATCACTGTATTTTTATGTTTCTATTTTAATTGATTTATCTACAGGGACCTTCTTTTTCCAGCGGCTTTTATATTTTTTTATCTGCCTTTCAAGTTTTAATACCGCTTCATCTATTGATTTATATATATCTTCACTCTCTACTGCTGCATTTAATATTGTACCATAAACCTTAATTTTTATATCCGCAATTCGCTGAAGTTTCACATAATCAAGAACTATTTCACAATCAATAATACCTTCATAATATTTTTTTAATCTTCTTACTTCTTTTTCAGCAAATTCTCTTAATTTGTCTGATGCTTTACCATGACGAGCAGTAAAG
>JAUVVT010000034.1 GCA_030604505.1 bacterium
ATCGGACCTGAGAATCCGCTATTTTTGAGCAATGTAAAGAGCCATTTGAATTCGGGAGGCGTTGGGAAACTGTATTTTCTTTCCCTTGATTTTTCCGGATAATTTCGCCATTCAAAGTCTGCCCATTCTGCCTGTGTTTTTACAGATATCATCCCGATCCGTTCCGCAATTAGGCGAGTATCCACCTGCCAAGCTCCTCCACTTCCTTCTGTAATTGCATGAGCGAGGTCAAACTGAAAACCAAGCCACTCCGGATCTATGTCCTTTAAAACCTCCCATTCATCCCATATAGAAGCACCGAAATAATTTCCGGCATGATTGTGATTTCCGCCGTAAATCCTGAATTCTTTATTCATCGCCGCCAAATCGCGCATTTTTGCTTTTAATTCATTAAGCTGTTTGGCAATACTGGTTTTTTCATTGTAATGAGCGTAGCCGAGTCGGTAGTGAGTAATGCCAAGTTTTGATGCTGTTCTCAAAACCTTTTCGGTATTGGGATCATCTGTGCCAATGATGTTTGTAACCATTTTTACAATTTTGGTTCCTGCTTTTTTCACTGCTTCTGCGGCTTTTGGCAGGTCATCTTCTGCACGTTCGGGAAGAACATGCCCTCCGTTCCTGACAGTTAGACCGACACCATCAAAACCTAATTCTTCAACTGCCTCTGCCATTCCGTCATAATCGAGCCATTGAAAATGTTTTGAGAAAACACATATATTTGGTTCACTTTTTGTTTTTCTGCCCATTTTCAAAGTATTTCCAACTAATGAAGAGGATCTTAAGGCAGCTGCAGTTCCTGCTGCTGCTAATCCTGTGAAAAACTCACGCCGCGACAAAACATTTGTAATATTCCTACTCATAAAATTCCTCCTTTAATCTTTCGTATAATTATAACAAAAAATAGTAAAGAATATAATTTGAGATATAAATAAAGTATGGATATTTATATTTTAATAAAGCAGACTATTGTGAAAGTTTACTTTTATTATAAAGAAAGCAGGTTTCTACCAAGGATTATATATAATAAAATTAAGAAATTCAAATAAATATTTTTTATTTATACTGCAAAAGACGTTTTCCTATTTGTCAGTGCTGCATGGGCTCTATGCAATTTTTTGACAACCGGCAATTGATTAGGACAGTGTTCTTCACATCTTCCGCAGTCGTCACATCTGGTAACCTTTTTATATTCCGGCAATTCGTTATACAGACTCTTTGCATAGTCTCCCCATTGATAGTTATTATAATACATACCGAATCTCAGAATATCCGGAACAGGTATTCCTTTTGGACAGTACGGGGTGCAGGTTTCACACATTCTGCAATAATCTTTATCAGCGATGCGTGTATATAGATCCAGCAGTTCTTTTTGCGTTGAAGTCATTTCTTTTGTAATAACTCCCTCAACATTTTCAATAACCTGCTGGACAGTGTCCATACCTACAGCAGCAGCAGTGATATTTTCATTCTGCAGTATCCATCGCAGCATTGCATGATATATATTTTTCGTACCATAATCTTTAAGTTTCTTCATCATTTCCTGTATTTCGGAGTTGTGTGTCTGGTTTGCCCAGTATGGAATAAAGTTACCAGTTAAAGGTTTTATGACTATTACACCAACATCTTCATTTTTTGCTAACTTCAGAACTCTTTCAGCACCCGGAATGTCAGCGGGACCCTGTTTGATCATACTCATACGATTGTATGGTATATGAAGCCAGTCAAGATAATCCTTCTTTATTGCCCATTCGTGCATACGCGGATCGTGGCAGCTCATACCGACAAAGCGTATCTTACCCTCCTCTTTCATTTTGTGCATAGCTTCAAATCCTTCGTCAGTGCCAGAGCCTTTGGAGAAACTAAGATCAATTACATCGGTTTGCAGTTCTCTAAGACTTTTCTCAATACTGGCTCGCATCTTTTCTTTAGAATCAGGAAGAACGGCAATGGTTAAATACAGCTCGTTTCTTCTGTGTTTCACCGTTTTGCCTATAAGTTCGACTGTGTTATGATAAGATGGACTTGTAGTTATAAAATTACCGCCGAGGTCAAGAAGTTTATTAAAAACGTCTCCGCGCTCTCTGAGCCATTTATGGAAAAGAAAAGGTCCAAGTGTTTTGGAAAGCGAACCGCTTGCACAGCCCACACCGATTTCTGAAATCATCAGATTCGTTCTACCCAATCTTCTATACTTCATACCGATAGAGGGTTTTGTTCCGGAATCTTCATTTTTTCCGAAAATTGGTTTTGCAAATGTGGTGCTGATTATAGATGCGCTGCCCAGCTCCAAAAATTCTCTGCGGGTAAAATCCTTTTTTGAAATTTTACTTTTTTCAGCCATAAAGTAATGCTCTTTGAGTTTATTATTTTACCAAGACTTTATAAAGAGTTAATTGATTTATATAAAAATATCTTATCAATCCAAAAATCCCTGTTTACACAGAGACAGAGGGTTTATTATCTGTCAAAAGGGAATGAGCGTGATAAATATTTTCAACGATTTTCAATCCGTACGGGCAGTGTTCTTCGCATCTGCCGCAGTCATCACACCGTACAGCTTTCTGATAGTCGGGCAATTCATTATATAGGTTTTTGGCATAATCTCCCCATTGATAATTATTATAATACATCCGGAACCGCAGAATATCGGGAATAGGAAGCCCTTTGGGACAATGTGGGACACATGTTGTGCATAACCTGCAGTAGTCCTTATCGGCAAGCCGTGCATAGTCTTCAAGTAATTCATCCTGCATTGCCGAAGCGTACTGGTCTCGTGTAACCACTGCCTCTACATCTTCAATTACCTGCTCGACAGTATCCATTCCGACTGCACAAGCTGTGATATTCGGATTGCCGAGATTCCATCTGAGCATCGCCTGGTAAAGATTTTTGGGACCGTAATCTTTGAATTTTTTCATCATCTCCTGTATTTCGGGGTCGTTTGTTTGGTTTGCCCAGTAAGGAATGAAGTTACCCGTTAATGGTTTTATACCGATTATGCCTACACCGTTTTCTTTTGCCATTTTAAATAATCTTTCTGCGCTGATTATATCTGCCGGTCCTTGTTTTATCATCCCGAGTCTGTTATATGGCATTTGTATAAAGTCAACATACCCTTTCCGTATTGCCCATTCGTGCAAGCGTGGGTCGTGCTGGCTCAATCCTATATATCGGATTTTCCCTTCTTCCTGGAATTTACGAAGATTTGCAAAACCTTCGTCGGTACCATTTATATACGAAAACCAAAGGTCAATATAGTCTGTTTGTAAGTCTTTAAGAGCTTTTTCCAAGTTCTTTCGCATTTCTTTTTCGGAACGGGGATAATGTCCAATGACATAGTAAATCTCATCCCTTCTGTGTTTAGTTGCTTTACCGGTCAATTCTACAGTATTATGATAACCCACATTAGTATCAATAAAGTTACCGCCTAAGTCAAGAAGTTTATTTAAACAGTCTCCCCGCTCTCTTCGCCATTTGTCAAACAGGAAAGGACCAAGCTGCCGGGATAGAGAACCGCTTGCCATTCCCACACCAACTTCAGATAACATTATGTCTGTACTGCCGAGTTTTCTGTATTTCATACCAGTTTCAGGTTTGTAATGCGGGTCATTACTTTTAGCAAGACCCGGTTTTGCTAAAGTGCTTCCGACAATTGCGGCACCGCTGTATCCAATAAATTCGCGCCTGGTTATACCGCTTTTTCTATCTTTCTTATTGTCTGTATTACTCATATTTGACATTCTCTGCTCCTTTTATATTTATGAGAAAATACTTTAATTATTTTAAAATATCCCATTTAATATCGGGTGGATTAACAAAATCATTAGCGATTTGTTCATTTAAATCCTTATTCGGCTTTCCGTCATGAGCAAAGAAACGATAAACAAGGCTTATAGGACTGCTTTCAGTAACGGTATAAGGTTCTTTATTTGCAAAGTTATAGCAGAAATACGGAAAATCAGGATGAATACGGACAGTTGTCGGATAACGCTGATTCAACGGATGGTCAAACATCACAAGTCCTCCCCAATCACTGCCAAATGGTCCGGTAAAATCTACCCAGTGTGCCTCCGTATGGTTTCCATCTATACGTGTTTTTCCTTCGCTTGTTAGAACATCGAGCGATGCGTTATTAGGCTGCCACTCATCTGTACCCCTGAATGTCATGCCGCCGTAGTAATACTGTAGTATTTCCATTGTAAGGTCGCTCTTTTCTTCTCCTTTTGTAATTCTTTTAACCTTTCCGTCTACTATTACAGTTGCAGTTGTGGTTTCGGTTGGAATTTTCTTTGGATTTTCAGGGTCGACTGGCATCTGACTGACATATATATCAAAAATCCATCCTTTTTCTTCTGGTACAGCATAAGTCCTGATAACTTTTACTTCCCGCATTAGAGTGTTTCCTTTATAAACACCTTTGTTATAAACGGCAAGTTCTGAAAAGATGTGCCCTTCAACAATACTTGGACCCAGTTCATCCGGTAATTTCCTGCCGGGTTCATCACCCAAATTCCAAAAGTTTGTTTCTAAATCACCAAATTTTAATGTTTTCCAGGCAAAAAATATACCCCGATGATGATTGTGTTCCTGGGAAAAATCCTGCGTTATAATCTTCCCCGATGGTGTCCAGACCGGATGCATATAAGCTGCTCTGTCATAAGGACCGGCTTCGCCCTTTTTTTCGTGGATGACTCCATAATTGTATCGAAAGATAGGCTTATCGCCATATTTTACCATAAGTTGTTTATTATCAATTTCTTCAATTGCAAATGGTCTTTCATGAGGTGTTCCTTCTTTTGAAACAAGTTTAAAGATTCTTTTGGTTCCCTTTGGAGTTTTTCCGTTAAGAATCCAGACAAGAACCCCCTTCCCCGCTACTCTTTCCCAATCGAAATCCGATTCGGCAGCCCATTGTACATCAAGCTTTGCTTTCTGTCCTCCTTCTTCAACAAGGACGAAATGATTGTTCCGAAGCAGTGATAGATCCGCAGCATCCCCAATGTAATGAAAAAAACCTTCTCTGCGGAATTTTGCAGGGTCGCCAAAAATATCTGCCGGTAAACACTGATAACGGATTATTGTGTTTATCCGGTCGCTGTCACCGGCATTCACAGTCATTGTTCCCAGTACTATTTCAGCTTTCTTCTTCGGACCACAGCCGCTTATTAAGATAATAATGGCAGCAAAAAATATCAAGCAAATCACAGCAAGATTAGTTCCATTTTTGCAATTTCTTTTGTTCATAATCTTAAACCTCATTGATTTTTGATGGATAAATAATTCAATTTAATAGAAGATTTGTTTTCATTTGCAAAATCGTAATGAAATATAAATCGAGGTATGTTATTTATTATTTTGTTTTTAAAATAGATTAAATATTATTTATTGTAACAAAATAATCAAAATCTTTATTTATAACAAGCATTTTCTTGCAAAATTGCCAAATAAATAATACATTATATTAATAAACAAGTAAATCCCCTTAGGAAGCCAGTCACTTCATTTTTCATTTTTTCTAAGATTTTAATAAGTATTTTTTAAAATAAAAAACTTTTCGGGAGACAGGCATGAAAAACAATAACAACACGAAAACCACTCGTAGAGATTTTCTCACTAAATCGGTAATGGCAGGTGCCCTTTTGTCACCTTCTGCAGCTGGTAATGCGGTTCTGAATGTTCCACCCACACCAACCGGTATCAAGAAACTAAAAATAACTAAAATTGAGTCAATTTTACTTACAAAACCACTCAAAGAACGTTTCTGGATGGCATTGTCTCCGATTGGGGGTTATGATCCTAAAGCTACTCGCGTTATCGTATACGTTCATACAGACCAAAGAGTAGTGGGCATCGGCGAAGGGCGTGACGGTGGAGTTTCAGCCTTGATGAAAGGTTTTGGTGACCTTCTTATTGGCGAAGATCCCTTCGAGGTCGAACATATCTGGCAAAAGATGTTTAATGTTACCATCAGCCGACAGGGTGCCATTAAGGGATGGGGACGGAGCAGTGTTATTGGTGCCATGGCGCCACTGGATGCTGCACTTTGGGATATTATGGCAAAGACAGCAGGTTTGCCTCTATATAAATTTCTTGGCGGTAGAAACGATCCTATCGATTGCTACGTTACTGGATGTTACTATCGCGAGGGAACAGGTGAAAGGGAACTAGTTGAGGAGGTCGAGCGATATATAAAGATGGGTTACAAGGCACTGAAAATCAAAGTGGGCGGCGTTTCTATCGATGAAGACGTCGAACGTGCCCGCATTATACGCAAAACAGCCGGTGATGATTTTCGCCTTATGATGGATGTCAACAAAGGATGGAGTCTGCGCCAATCCATCGAAGCCTCTCACAAACTGCATCAGTTCGATTTCACCTGGCTTGAAGAACCCTTACACTGGTATGATAATGTAGATGCTCTTGTCCGTTTGAAGAAAGACTGCCCCATACCGTTGGCTTCCGGGGAAGGCGAGGACAACCGCTATGGTGCCCGGCGGTTGCTCGAAACGGGTGCTATCGACTTTATGCAATTCGACTGCCACAAATACGCCGGACCGACGGAATGGTTGAAAGTGGCTGCATTGGCTGCCTCTCAGGACGTTTGGATGGCGCCGCATCACGAACCGCAGCTTCATGGCCACTTGATGGCTTCTATTTCAAATGCATATATTCTCGAGACTTTCGGAAATCCGAACCGAGATCCATGGTGGTTTGAACTTTACACTCGCAAACCGGAAATAGTTGACAGTAAGCTGACGCTGTTGGATGAGGTAGGCATTGGTGTAGAGTTTGACAAAGCGACATTAAAAAAATATGGAACAAAGATTGTATAGCTGCATTTTAGCTGAAAGGTGAACAGAGATTTAAATAGAAATACTTTTTAACGGCATATAATAGTCATATAAGTTAGGTCGGTCATATATAGTACAAGTCTATCTGAAAAATTTATGTATTTTATTTCGATAAGGAGAAAAAACAATGAAAATATTAGCATACGACCGGCGTGATTTTTTAAAAACTATTGGTATTGGGGCATCATCTCTGGCGTTATCGCAGATCGGGTTTGGATGTACGAACTCTGCGGCAAAGCCCAATGTGCTGTTTATTGCAGTTGATGACCTCAACGACTGGATCGGCTGTATGGATGGACATCCCAACGGCAGGACGCCTAATATCGACCGCCTTGCCGCTGAAGGAACTTTGTTTGAACGAGCGTACTGCAGCGCCCCGCTGTGTAATCCATCACGTGTCTCTCTTCTGACAGGTCTACGCCCTTCAACGACGGGTATCTATGGAAACAGACACTCTATTATAGATAATATCAAAGATACACAGCCCCTGACAAAGCAATTTATGGAGAACGGGTATTATGTTCTGGGCGGCGGAAAGATATTTCACAGGGGAAAATATACTGGGGGTGATGTCGATAAAAACTGGTGGCATGAATACTTCAAAAGACAGGGAGACCCAAAACCGAAAGAAGGCAACAAGGATGTGGTCAGGAATCCGTTTGGCTTTGGTCCAATAGATGTCGATGATGACAGTATGGCGGATATGAAGCTTGCTAACTGGGCTGTTGAGCAGTTGGGCAGGGAATACGATAGACCTTTTTTCCTTGGTGTAGGGATTTTTAAACCGCATCTGGTTTGGTTTGTTCCAAGAAAATACTTTGATATGCATCCTTTGGAGCAGATTGAGCTCATCGATATTCGTGATGATGACCTTGACGATGTTCCGCCTGTTGGAAGGCGATTTGCAATAGAAGGCATCGGATTCAGGGGACCCGAAGGAGGCGATCATAAGATGATTATGGAAAATGGTCATCGTCTTCGTGCTACCCAGGCTTATCTGGCGACCAGTACGTTTGCTGATGCCTGCGTTGGCAGGGTTTTGGATGCTCTTTATGAAAGCCCTTATGCCGACAATACGATCGTCGTTCTTTGGGGTGACCATGGTTGGCATTTGGGCGAAAAGCTGCACTGGCGCAAACACGCATTGTGGGAAGAAACCACAAGAATGCCGCTGATTATTTATGCCCCTGGTGTTACGAAAAAGGGTACAAAATGCCAGAGGACTATCAGTCTTTTGGACCTTTATCCAACACTAATGGACCTTTGTGGACTGCCCAAGCCTGAATTCTTAGAGGGGGAAAGCTTGATGCCGCTTTTGAAAAACCCTGAAGAAAAATGGGATTGCCCTGCCCTGACGACTTTTGGCAAAGACAACCACGCGGTTCGTTCTGAGCGGTGGCGTTATATCCGCTATTTTGATGGGGGTGAGGAACTCTATGACCACGAAAATGACCCGATGGAATGGATAAATCTTGCAGGAAAGAAAGAATATGACAATATAAAAAAAGAAATGACAAAATGGCTTCCGAAAATCAATGCTCCAGACACCTCTCAACTTTCTGAGTTTAAGGTTCTGTTGAGTCCGCAGAAGAGCAAATAAAAAAATATAATGAGGATTAGCATGAAAAGGCGTAGTTTTCTGAAAGGATTGTGTGTTGGTGCAACTATACTGGCGATGCCGAGATGCGGTGTTAAAAATAAAAGGACAAAATATATAATTACTCTAAGCTTTGATGACGGTTTCAAGAAATCATCTATTAGAACAGCAGAAATCTATGAGAAATACAATTTGTCTGCCTGTTTCAATGTTATTGCAACTGGTCATCTGAAGAGATTTGAAGCCCCTGATAAATATCAGGAAGCAGTTCCGAAGGGAGATTTTGGATTGTGGAATGAATTGAAAAAAAGAGGGCATGAAATTATGCCTCACGGATACAAGCATGCAAACAAAAAGAATCTACCGTTTGAACAGGCAAAAGACTTGATTCTTCGCTGTCTGGACATTTTTTCAGATGAACTTGACGGTTTTGAGCCGAAAGAGGCTGTATTCAATTTTCCGTATAATTCATCTACACGCGAATTAGAAGAATGGCTGCCCACTCAGGTAAAGGTTTTCAGAACCGGCGGAGGGGGAATTAATCCCCTACCACACAAAGGTCAGGTTAAACTTACCTGTGTAGGTTATGGACCTGGAAATATTGAACAGCATTTGGAAAAAGAAATTGAAAAATTGTTATCGAGATTTTCGGGGTGGCTTATTTACAACACACATGGATTAGATGGCGAGGGTTACGGACCGATGAGTTCGGAATTTCTGGATAAATTGTTAGGACGATTGCATGGTATGGAATCGGTGGAAATAATGCCGGCAGGTCAGGTATTGTTTGCAATATAGCATTTTCTAACACAATAATTTTTAGGGGAGATATTAGGAATGTTTTGATTAAAGAAAGTCCATACAACCTAATAATTTGCTGAAATTTTGTAATCTTAAAAAGGAGAAGGGGGATATGGGTATAAAAAATTCCACACGGCGTGATTTTCTCCGGCATTCCACCGCGGGAGCGGCAGGTATTGCGCTGCTGTCTCTGCTTATGTGTGCTGGAAATAAAAAAAAGCCAAACATTCTCTGGCTAATATCAGAGGATACATCGCCCGATTTCAGCTGCTACGGGACTCCAATCGTAAAAACTCCAAACTTTGATAAACTGGCAAGTGAGGGTGTGCGTTTTGCTAATGCCTTTGTTACTGGACCAGTTTGCTCGGCAGCCCGTTCGGCATTTATGAC
>JAUVVT010000393.1 GCA_030604505.1 bacterium
AACAGCAGATGCACCATTTTCTTCGTATATTCTTGCAATTTTCTCAGGGAAATAGTCTTCACAAATAATTCCAAGTGAGGGTGAAGCCTTCTTTAATTCTGCAATAATAGAAACACCATCTTCTTGTAATTTTTCAATCAAACTTCTTGAAGGATTTTTATCTGCGATCTGTTCTTTTATCAATGCCAATGGAGCTCTTTTTTGCTCGAGTAAAATCTCTTCTCTTTTTAACTTTAATATTTTTTCCAGAAACATAATATTTATTTGATCTTGATTTATGGAGACGCATGCATGCGTCTATATAAAAAATAATAATCGCTAACTTTATTTTAAAAATAAGCGCGTCCTTCATATAAACAATCCAGAACACCCGCCTATAGCGAGGAAAACTCCTTTTTCAAAGAAAGCAGCTTACTGCTTGTACATTTCTTTGAGTTGTTCAAGTTTTTTCAAAGCAAGGCCCGAATCTATAGATTGTTCTGCTAATCCAATTCCATCTTCGATTTTATCAACTTTGCCGGAAGCCACAATAGCTGCTGCTGCGTTAATCAGCACCATTTCTCTTTTAGCACCCTTGGTGCCATTCAATACCTCTAAAGCAGACGCAACACTTTCTTCGATTTCTCCACCTAAAATTTCATCAACATCATGTCTGGTAAATCCAAAGTCTTCCGGTTTTATAGTATATGTTTTTATATTTCCATCTTTTAGTTCAGAGATTTGTGTTTTACCAATAGTTGAAATTTCATCCAGACCATCTAATCCGTGAACGACAAAAGCTCTTTCTGTACCAAGACTTTTCATCACGTATGCGATTTTTTCGGTCCATTCAGGACCAAAAATTCCCATCAATTGACGCGACGCTCCAGCCGGATTTGTTAAAGGACCGATTATATTAAAAAATGTTCTTATTCCAATCTCTCTTCGAGGACCAATTGCGTGTTTCATTGCCTTATGTAATTTTGGCGCAAACAAGAATCCTATTCCAATTTCATTAAGAGATTTTTCTACCAAATTGAGTTCAGCATCTATATTAATATCCAGCGCCAACAAGAGGTCTGCGCTTCCGCACTTTGATGAAGCCGCTCTGTTCCCATGTTTTGCAACAATTACTCCTGCTCCTGCTGCAACAAAAGCCGATACAGTGGATACATTAAAGGTATCCAGTTTATCTCCACCCGTTCCGCAGGTATCGACCATCATCTTATGGTAAGACTTTACCTTTGTTACTTTTTCACGCATCACCTTCACAAAGCCGGTCAGTTCTTCAATTGTTTCGCCTTTCATCATCAGCGCAGTAATGAACGAAGCAAGCTGGGCAGGTGTGGTATTACCTGTCATAATCTCATCCATCACAAGAGAAGCTTCTTCTGTTGTCAGATTATTCCCACTGGTTACCTTCTTTATACACTCTTTTATCATACTATTTTCCTCCCTCACTACCTACTTTCTTTGAAAAGAAAGTAGGTTAAATTTTAAGGAAATTTTTTAATATTTTTTCCCCGTCTTCGGTAATAAAAGACTCCGGGTGAAACTGGACTCCTTCTACAGGATACTCTTTATGGCGCAGTCCCATAACAATTTCATCTTTTGTTTTTGCAGATATTTCAAGTTTTTCCGGTAAACCCTCTGAATCCACTGCAAGTGAATGATAACGTGCTGCCTTGAATGGACTCTTTAATCCTTCAAAAATTGTTTTTCCATCGTGACTGATTTCTGATACTTTTCCATGCAGAATTTCCGGTGCATTTATAATCTTGCCTCCGAAAACGTATCCTATTGCCTGGTGACCAAGACACACACCTAAAATCGGGTACTTACCTGCAAATCGTTTTATTATATCAATACATACGCCGCTGTCTTCAGGTCTTTTAGGACCGGGTGAAAGTATTATATGCGAAGGATTAATCTTTTCAACCTCATCCGTTGTTATTCTGTCGTTTCTTTTCACAGTGATTTCATTAATAATCTCGCCTATATACTGGACAAGATTATATGTAAATGAATCATAATTATCAATAACTAAAATCATAACTTCTACCTTCCACCATTTCTATTGATTTTACAAGTGCTCTTGCTTTATTAACTGTTTCAAAGTATTCCTTTTCTGGAATCGAATCATAAACAATGCCGGCTCCAGCTTGAATATAAGCAAATCCACCAGACTGAATGATAGTCCGTATTGCAATACAGAAATCAAGATTCCCGAACATATCAAAATAACCCACAGCTCCAGCATATATTCCTCTTTTTGTAGGTTCAAATTCATCTATGATTTCCATAGCTCTAATCTTTGGCGCCCCAGAAACAGTTCCGGCAGGAAATGCTGCTTTTAAAATATCAATCTGGTCAACATCTTCTCTTAACTGTCCCGATACATGTGAAACAATATGCATAACATGAGAAAACCTGTCAATCTTCATCTTTTCCGGAATCTTTATAGTCCCGTATTTACAAATTATTCCGAGGTCATTCCTTGCAAGGTCAACAAGCATAATATGTTCAGCTTGTTCTTTCGGGTCACTGAGAAGTTTTTTTGCCAGTTTCTGGTCTTCATCAATAGTTCTTCCTCTTTTAATTGTCCCTGCAAGCGGCCTCGTTGTCGCTATTCCATCTTCTGCTTTAACCAAAACTTCTGGAGAAGAACCTATAATTCGCAATCCGTCATAATCAAGATAAAACATATATGGAGATGGATTTATCCGCCTTAATGCACGATATATGTTGAAAGGATCAGAATGAACCTCTGCCTTAAATCTCTGTGATAATACCACCTGAAAAATATCTCCCTGATAAATATAATCTTTTGCTTTTATAACTGATTCTTCGAATTGAGCCTTTTCAGTGTTTGATTCGATTTCCTGTTTATCTTTCTTAGATAAAGTATCTATAAAATCGTTAATTTTAATATTTCTTCTTATCTTATGCAGGGTTTGATCTATTTTGCAAATTGCCTCATCATAAGATTCTTTAAGTCCCTTTCCTCTTGTAAGGGCATTAGAAATAATGCTAATCGTATGATTAAAATGGTCAACAGCAAGAACCGTATCAACAAATATAAAATAACAATCGGGCAGATTAAGGTCATCAGGATTATTATCCGGTATATTTTCAAAAAACCG
>JAUVVT010000067.1 GCA_030604505.1 bacterium
CAAAAAATTATGTTAGTATTAAAAAATACATCAAATGTTGATATTTGTTGTAAGGGATTGAGCGATTCTCGGATCGTCCCTACAAGTGTATATGTGAAAATAGATGAAGAACATATTCGTCAGAGGGAAAAGTGTTGCAAATATAAAGAATGTTTTTTATTTTAAAACAACATAAATTAATCCGGTTATAATAATGAACAACGATAATATAAATGCAGCCCCAAGAGGGCTTGCAATTTTGGCAATTGTGGGACCTGCATTTGTCTGGTGTGCCGAATATATCGGTTCCGGTGAGGTTATACTTGCGACAAGGATGGGAGCGGTTTTAGGCTACACTGTGCTCTGGGCTCCCGTCATCGGAATTATATTAAAATACTGCATAGGACTATGTGGAGCCAGATATACTGTATGTACCGGCGAAGGTATGATCGATATGTTCAGCAGGATGCCCGGAAGGGGCAACTGGGCTGTATGGATTGTTCTCATTATCCAATTTATTGCCGGAGCAATTTCAATCGGGAGTATTGCGTCTGCTGCGGGAGTTTTTGCAAATTCCATAATTCCCGTTAAACCGTTTATATGGGGATGGGTCATTACGATTTTTGCAATATTTGTTGTGTGGTCGGGTAAATTTAACATTATAAAATATATAATGAGTGTACTTGTATTCATTATTATATTTGGTGTTTTATATGTTGCAATTCATACATTTCCCGGATTTAGTGAACTTTTTAAAGGATTAATTGGATTTGAGGTTCCTGAATATCCAAGCTGGGCAAAGGGAATGGGTGGTTTATCCGATAGTCCGTGGAATGAAATTCTTCCTTTGATCGGATGGGCTGCGGGTGGTTTTGCAAGTCAGGTTTGGTATACATACTGGGTTCTTGGAGCCGGTTATGGTATGGCACAAGGCAGAAAATACGGCGAACCCTGTGATATCGCTACATTAAAAAATATGACAGCAGAAACCGCCAAAAAAGTAAAGGGATGGTGTAATGTTGTTTACGTTGACGCAACAGTTGCTATGATAATAGGACTGTTTGTAACTTTGGGATTTATGCTTGCCGGTTCGGGGATTTTGCAACCCGAACACATTGCACCGGAGGGACCCTCAGTAGCAATAGAGCTTTCAAATATCTTCGGAAAAATGTGGGGGAGTGCCGGTGCATATTTATTTATGATTGTTGGATGTGCAGCATTAATCAGCACATTGATAGGTCAGTTTGCCGGGTGGCCAAGACTTATTGCTGATTCATTGAGAATATGTATTCCAAAGTTTAATAAAAAGTTCAGGTGGTCAACACAATTCAGAATATTTGTTATTATATTTTTTATCACTAATATTATTATTGTATTTTCATTAGGAATTAAACCAGTATTACTTGTTAAAATAGGTGCAATTTTTGATGGTCTTTTACTAACACCTCTTCAAGCTATTTTTATCCTTATAGGACTGGTATGGGTTTTACCAAAACTTGTTTCAGCGGAAGCATGGAAGATATTAAAACCACACTGGATATTTGTTGTGGGTTTGATTGTCGCTGCTTTAGTTTTTGGATATTTCTGTATATTTCAAATACCCGCGATTATATAAATTCAATGATTAATTGATATTGCCCTGGGGATAATACCGATTCACCGCCTTAAAGAAGCAATTTGTGTTTCAGCATTATTATTATCAATCTTTCGCGCTATTCTTTTCTATGTAGGCAACAACTCTAAAAGATTAAAAACAATTATAAACGGCGTTATTTTTAAGAGGAGAATTTTTATGCATAGAAAATTGATATATTTAATTTCTCTTGTTTTACTGTTTGGATCTGCTTCGGTATCTGTGACTGCTGAGAAGAGTAAAATGAAGGTTGGTTTCTCGGAGCGCGATATTACACCAAAACCGGGAATGGAACGGCCGGGTGGATATGGTAAGAGATTCCATCAGGGAAAACCGCATGATCCTTGTAAGGTGCGGGCAGTGGTGTTTGACAACGGGATGATGCGCGCGGCACTCGTAGGCATAGATGTATGCTTTATTTCTCATTCAGTAGTTGAAGCAGCCCGGAAGGAAATCCAAATTCAGTGCGGCATTGCTCCGCATGCAGTACTTGTCGGTGCATCACATACACATTCAGGTGGTCCTACAGGGATGGTTCAGCCGGGAGAATACGACCAAGCATCAGACCTTGTTAAAAAGCTCGCATACGAACTCACGTCTTGTGCTGACCCTGAATACCTGGAGATAGTACGCAAGGCGATTACCGACGCTGTCGTGGAAGCAGACCGCAAACGAGTTGAAGCCTGCGCCTGTATCGGTTCCGGTTATGAGGATAAAACTGCTTTCAATCGGCGCTTTCGTATGAAAAACGGTCTCACATATACACATCCGCGCTTTGGTAATCCCGATATTATTGAACCTGCGGGCCCAATTGACCCTGAGGTAGGCGTCATCGGTGTATGGGATACCAATGACCGTTTTATCGGTTGTGTAGTAAATTATGCTTGTCAAGGCACAACAGGTCCCTGCGGTACTTCTGCCGACTGGATTTACTATCTCGAGCGAACTATACGCGGCGTGATGGGAGAGAATGCTATAGTTGTGTTTCTAAACGGCGCCTGCGGAGATATTACTCAGGTCAACAATTTAAATCCCTATAATACCGACCGCGGGGAGCGTTCAGCACGTTTCGTCGGCACCAGCGTGGGTGCGGAAGTTCTCAAGGTGCTTTCCCGAGCCGAGCGCGGCAACCTTAGCCCAATATCATCGCGTGTCGAAATACTGAATATCTCGCGCCGAAAACCCTCACAAGAGAGGGTCAAGCAATGTATTGAAACTGTAAAAAAGGGCCAACAGGGTACCACCGAATGGTCTTTCGCAAAGGAAATCGTCATGCTTGACTATATTATCAAGCGCGAACCTGCGGCAGAATTCGAGGTGCAGGCGGTTCAGATAGGACCTGCTGTATTTTTGAGTAATCCCGCAGAGTACTTTTGTCAGCTTGGATTAGACATAAAAGCAGGCAGCCCATTTCCGTTTACGTACCCTGTATCACTTGCCAACGGGATTATCGGCTATGTGCCCACTGAGGAAGCTCTCTGTCCACACGGCGGAGGATATGAGACGCGGCTCACATCCTATACTAACCTCGAGGTCAAAGCAGGCACAAAAATTGCCAATGCGTGTATACGTATTGCAAAAGCAATGAAGCCGGGTGCTGTGCCCGAACCACCAAAGGCAAGACCATTTGTGAAACCATGGGACTACGGAAGCGTACCGCCCGAGCTGAAATAATCTTTGATTGATAAATGGCAATATTACATTTTTTATGAAAAGTAATTATTATAAAAAGGGGGGAAATAAACTGCCAAAGTTTACTGAAAGATACAAAGTCATAAAAATAAAAATAGTAATACTTAAAAGGAAAAAGCAATATGATAACAAGAAGAAATATTATTTTAATTCCATCATTAATTTTGCTGTTAAGCATTTTTTTACTGGATTACTGCCACACACCTCAATCCCTCCAAAAGAAAAAGTTAAAAATTTACATACTGACCGACCTCGAGGGGGTATCCGGAGTTGTAACCTTTCAGAAACATTCATATTCAGACGGAATTTACTATGAACAATCAAAAGCACTCCTTACCAAAGAGATAAATGCGGCAGTGGAAGGATTTCTTGAAGGGGGAGCATCCGAAATCGTAATACTTGACGGTCACGGCAGCGGTGGAATTAACATAGATTACATACATTCCGAGGCGAAAGTTTTAATGGGAAGATTCACCGATAGGGATTTTGGTTTAGATTCTTCTTTCGATGCTTTTATATTTATCGGACAGCATGCGATGTCAAATGCCCCAAACGGGAATCTTGCTCACTCCTTTTCAAGCAGGACAATCGAGAATATATGGCTTAACGGAAAGCTTATCGGAGAGATCGGTGCATTGGTTCTATATGCAAGTTATTTTAATGTTCCGACAATCTTCCTTTCCGGAGACGACGTTGCATGCAATGAAATCAAAGAACTGATACCAAATATCGAAACCGCTGCAGTAAAAAAAGGATTTGGGTTAAATGCCGCCCTGTGCTTATCTCCTGAAAAAGCAAGAGAAAAGATTAAAGAAGGAGTTAAAAGAGCAGTAAGAAAAATCGACCAATTTGAACTCTATAAGGTTGAGCCACCCTATGAGGTTATAATCGAATATAAAAATCCCGATTCTGCAGAAAATAAAGCGAAATCACCAGGCTGGGAAAGAATCAGCGATTTAAAGTGTACTTATAAAACAAATGATTTTCTCTCTATCAGATGGTAAAAACAGAGAAGAAATAAGTCGAGTTGTTTTTCTTCGAGATTTACCTTGACGACCTGAACCTTTATTCTGTCACCAAGTCTATATGATTTGCCCGTATGCAGTCCGTACAGCGATAATGAATCTTCATCATAATTATAATAATCATCATCCATATTCCTGATATGTACAAGCCCTTCTGCTAATATATCTTCAATCTCAATAAAAATCCCGTACGGTCTGACACCGGATATGATTCCATAAAATTCATCGCCAAGTCTGTTTTTCATATATTGAAGCTGCTTAACCTTAACTGCCTCTCTTTCCGCTTCTACTGCTCTCTTTTCCATATCGGACGAGTGTCTGCATATATCCTTTATCTTCACTTTCATATTTGATATTAGACTTTTTTCCTGCCCCTTAAGACACAGCTTCAATATCCTGTGCACAATAAGGTCGGGGTATCTTCTTATAGGCGATGTAAAATGAGTATATTTTTTGAAAGCCAATCCAAAGTGGCCGATATTCTTTGGAGAATATTCAGCTTTCATCATTGTTCTTAATGTGGCTTCCCCGATAAGTCTTTCTTCCGGTTTATCTGCTACCTGCTCTAAAATCTTCTGAAAGCATTTGGGTGTGGGCCTTTTAAAAGCCGGTGTTTTTATTCCGACTATTTTTAAAAGTTTGACATATTCTTCTATCTTTTTCTTGTCGGGTTTATCATGGACGCGATAGATGAACGGGATTTTTTGTTCTTTTGATTTTTTAATAATATATTCAGTAACAAGTTTATTTGCCATCAGCATAAATTCTTCAATTAGATTATGACTGGCGAGTCTCAGTATTGGTTTGATGTCATTAAGTATCCCAAGCGGGTCAAAAGAAAACTTTATCTCCGGGAGGTCAAAATCAAGACTTCCATTTTTCATACGGTTCTTTTTCAGTATATTTGCTAATCTCGACATCAAACAGATATTTTTCCCGATTTTTGAATTTTCTTCCTTATCAATCAGTTCTTGTGCTTTTTCATAAGAAAGCCGAAATTTGCTTTTGATAATCGTTTCCGCAAGTTTATAGTTTATGACCTCACCTTCTTCATTAATCTCCATAAAAACGCTGAATGTCAGTCTATCTTCATTCTGCCTCAGACTGCAAACATCCTCAGAAAGTTTACGCGGGAGCATCGGGATACATCTGTCAGGGAAATAGACACTCGTTCCTCTTTTAAATGCTTCTTCGTCAACTTCGCCGTTTTCTTTAACATAATGCGAAACATCGGCAATATGAACCCCGAGTAAATAGTTCTTATTTTTGAGAATCTCGAGAGAAACCGCATCATCAAAATCTTTTGCATCTTCAGGGTCAATAGTAAAAACGAGTTGACCACGCAAATCGGTTCGCTTTTCTATTTCTGAATCCTGAATTGAATAATCTTTCTCATTTATTTTTTTTATCAGACTTTTTGAAAAATCCCGCGGCAGGTCATAAGCCCTTTCAATAAGATACATATCCATTCCGGGTTTCAACGGATCGCCCAATACCTCTGTTATAATTCCTTCCGGATTCATATATTCAGATTCCCATCTGACAAATTTTGCTTCTACTTTATCTCCCTGCTTTGCACCTTTACTTTTTCCTTTAATAATGTATAAATCTCTGGTGAACTTCTTGTCATCGGGAACCACATATCCAAATGATTTGCTTTCCATAAACGTTCCGATAATTTTTTTTTCTGCTCTCTGGATAACTTCAACCACTTCACCTTCTAAAGACTTTCCTCTTCTAACTGCAAAAACTTCTACTTTAACATTATCTCCATCCATTGCAGTTCCTGTCATTCCGCGTGGTATGAAAATTTCCTTACCATCAGTTTGACTCGCTACAAATCCATATCCATGTTTGGTTATTGTAATCTTTCCTGTGGAAATATGTGGGGGTTTCTTGGAGCGGTATGTTCTTTTACCAACATTTTCAATCTTTTTCTGAGAGGCAAGGTTTTTAAGGATTTGCCGAAGCTGTCGATAGTCTTTTCTGGAAACTTTTAGCTTTCTTAATATTTCTCTTGAACTGAATGTAATGCCGATGTTGGTGTTGAGGAATTGAATTATTTTTTGTTCTATATCGTTGTTTTTCATATTAATTTTTTTTTGAATTCTTTAGATTATGCAATGCGTTTTTATATAGCAAGCAATATATCTCTACGTAATTATTTAAACAAATAGCACGGCAAAAAATTAAAAATTAAGAAAAGACAACCATAGAATTATTCCTAAAATATAAGGCGAACTACCGATTCGCCTTATAATGTTGTTATATACTTTACTATTTTGAAATTTTACGTTATTAATTGTTTAAATTTTTAACTTTTTACCCTACTACATTTAATTGTATCTAAACGAGACTTACTTTTTTCGCATTACGGAAGATATGCAGGTCATTGCTGAGTCCTAAACCTGGACCCGTGGGAACATTAATGAGACCATTTTTAACTTTCAACGGTGGGTCATACCATATTCCTGTTGCGGACACTCTTCCCTTATATTCCTGGAATTTTCCAATATTCGGTGTACATGAGGCAAAGTGCAGCATATCAACATATCCAACTCCACTGCCTGACATATGCACTGTAATTGGCATACCAGCCTTTTCAGCTATCCGTGCTACTCGAGCAGCGCGTATGAAACCACCATTGTAGTGCAAATCGGGTTGTACGATTTGTACGGCATTATTCAGAACCATCCACCTGAACCTGCGGAGACTGGTTTCCTGTTCACCACCGGCAATCGGTATAGTCAGAGCATCGGCAGCTTGCTTGGTTTCTTCCAGGTGATCAAACGGACACGGCTCCTCAAAAAAGTGTGCATTGATACCTTCGAGAAGTCTTCCTATTTCAATAGCTTTGGGGGCGTCATATGAACCGTTGGAGTCGGCATGAATGGTGATATCATCACCAAGAACTTCACGGGCAAGGGGTATCAAGCCTTCTGTTCTGCCGGGTATGGAATCGGCATTTTTACTCATACGTCCACCAACCTTAAACTTGACTGCCTTTGCTCCTGTCTCTTCGATTCGTTTAGATAATAATTCCACTTCTTCCTCCGGTGATGTATCGCGGCGTCCACTGGCAACATAAATGGCTATTTCACGCCGAAGTACACCACCAAGCAGTTCTCCGACGGGCTTACCCGCAATCTTCCCGAGAAGGTCCAATAAGCTAAACTCCACCCACGCCACACAATTCCACAGAGCCAAACCGGATAATTTGTAATTGCTGTTATGAACATAGACACCGTCTACGAGCGACTCAAGGTCACGGGCATCCTTGCCAAGAAAATAGGGAATAACAAGCTGCTGCAATATAGGATAGAGATAGTCGGTACGGCTGTTCGTGATG
>JAUVVT010000398.1 GCA_030604505.1 bacterium
GCATATACTGCGGAGAGATTATACCCTTCGCTAATGATTATATATGCTCCTAATACGGGCAGTGTTCCGAGTCCCAGACCTGCGGAGATTTCGCTGAGTCCGAATCCCAATTTTGCTATATGGCTTGTGTAAAAGAGCACCAGGACAGAGCCCAAGATAAAGATTGGGAGTATCAGTAAGCCTTTGATGAATATAAAGTATGCGCCTATCGGGACGGCTAAGATGAAAGAAATAATACCCATCCATAGAGCGTGTTTTGGTGGAATTTTCCCTGATACAAGGATTCCGCTGCCCCCGCTGAATGGCGTGCGGTCTGTATTGAAGTCTATGCCGGTTTTGTAATCGCCGTATTCATTTAAGACATTTGTGCTTATATGTAAGAGAATAAGTCCAATTAATGTAAGCAGTGTAAATCCGATGTTGCTGTATCCGTAATGCCAAGCCATAGCGGTGCTCAGGAATATAAGAACAAAGGGAAGGACAAGGAAGTTTGGTCTAATTTCCAAAAAGTAGTCTTTGATATTCATAAAAATTCTCCGATATTAAATATTGGTGTTTGGGAAAAATTCGATTTTTTTTGTGATATTTTTTGAGATGCACGCAGTGCGTCTCTACAGTAATATATGTAATAAGACGATTAACAGATTTAATTATTTAAACTTCTCTCAGGAATTTAGCGGCATTTTCCGGCGGTACCGGATTGATATAAAATCCTGTTCCCCATTCGAAGCCGGCAATTCTTGTAAGTCTGGGAGTTATTTCAATGTGCCAGTGGTAATGTTCAACGTTATCGGTATTAAATGGAGAAGTATGGACCATAAAGTTATACGGGGGTTTTTCAAGAGTACTTTCGAGTTTTTTCAGTGTTGTTTTAAGGCAATTTGAGATTTCATTTAAGTCGGAGTCATCGATGTATTCGTAGTGAGAGATGTGATATTTGGGCAACATCCATACTTCAAACGGGAACCGGGATGCATAGGGTGCTATGGAAATGTATCTGTCTGTTTCGTATACTATTCTTTCTTTTTGGTCTTTTTCCTGCCTGATGATATCACAGAAGATGCAGCGTCCTCTGTAATTAAAGAATTCCAGCGCGCCGTTCATTTCCTGCTGGACTCTTATCGGGACGGTTGGGAGTACAATGAGCTGTGAGTGGGTGTGTTCCAGAGAAGCTCCGGATGCTGCTCCGACATTTTTGAACAACATACCGTATAAAAATCTTTTATCCTTTTTCAAGTCAAGCATTCTTTCTTTTGTGATTTTCATAATATCGGCTACTTCTTCGTTTGAGAGTTCTGTGATAGAGACTACATGTTTTGGCGTTTCTATGATGACTTCATGTGCGCCTATTCCAGCCATACTGTCGTATACACCATCACCTCTTTTATCGATATTTCCTTCGATTCTCAATGCGGGATATTTATTTGGTACAACTCTGATTTTCCATCCGGGCTTATCAGGTGTGCTTTCCGGATTTCGGTATGCATATACTTCTTTTGGTGTCATGTGTTCGTTGCCTTCGCAGAATGGACATATTCCCTTTGATGGTTTTTCCGGAAGCGGAGTAAAATCGGTTGGGCGGCGTGCCCGATCTTCTGCTATTATCACCCATCTGCCAAGAATTGGGTCTTTGCGTAATTGAGACATTTTTTATCCTATATTGTTGGTTAGATATTTTACAGAATTTACGATTTACGATTTATTAAATTAGCCAATAGCCAATAGGCATTGATATTTCTTCACTTCCTATTCATAATTCGTAAATATTAAATTTGTTGGTTTTTCCTATTTTTGTATGTTTGGTTTTGGTAATTAATAAAATGATTTTTATTTATTTTTGCAAAATTTTTTATACATCCCAGTATTTTACTTCGAATTCTTCGTCCGGTATTTCGAACGTAAGTATCCCTACGATGGGTGTTCGTTCGATTGTATTTTCGTCTTCATATATTTCGATATAGAACTCTGCCACTTCTCTTTGTGAGAATCCGAGATTTTCAAAGCTAATTCCGAGTTCTATAATTTTGCCTATACAGATATCGCTGAGTGTATCTCCATTAAAGGACGCAGTTACTTTTCCTTCTGCACTTTTTGAAACTATAATTTTTATATTTTTCGGTGATATAAAGTGGATTAAAATCTTTTTGTTGTTACCCAGCAGATTTTCAGGATTTTTAAATGTATCAATTCTTATGTAGAAATTATTCAGGTTGAATCCAAAGTAGATTTCTTTCACAAGTTTTTCTATGTCAAAATCCATTGCTACTTTTTCGCTTTTTGAATTATATTTTCCTGCCCCGTTCCATTCGAAGTAGCTTGAGATTCTGCCATCTATTTTGACTTTAAGTAATTCTCTTGGTGGTTTGAATATAGCCTCTTTTTCAGGTGAGATTACCGGTGAGTTCAGGAAATCGGGCACGGGTTTTCCTAATTTTCTGAATATATTTTTTAGATGTTCTCTGAATAAATAATCATAGGCATCATCTTCACCGGAGTTGTGGTCATCACCGAACCACCAGAACCAGTCGCTTCCTTCTGCTATATACAGTTCTTCCCATGCTTTTTTGATATTTTCTTTGTCGATTTTATCTTTTTCGGTTACGGTGAATTTTTTTAGGACTTCTCTTGTTTTATAGAGGTATTCCCAGGCTTTGATGTCTTCATTGTGTCCGACCCAGATGTAAAAGTTATGGTCTATCCAGGAGCCGGAAAACAGGTTATCTATTGTTTTATCGGGAGGAAATTTATCAAGATATTCGCTTACGGTCGTTGGTATAATGAATTTGCTTTCTGATATTTTTTTATAGAGACTTTTGAAAAATGGTATTCCGTCATCGGGATAGTATTCCCATGCATTTTCGCCGTCTAGTATTATGCTGACTATTGAATTATCGGGTGTGTGTTGTGAAATTTCATGGATTCGATGAATAAGGTCGCCTGCCGCTGTTTCCGAGTTCCAGCTTTGATATTTGAAGCCGATTAAATCGGATAGAACGTGGTCTCTGAAGACGGCTGTAATTTCTTTGTTATTTACC
>JAUVVT010000084.1 GCA_030604505.1 bacterium
GACTGACAAACCAATCGCCTTCCCGAATCTGGTTTTTGTTCCTCACCTTATTCATAATCAGCTTGGGTTTATAAGATTCGAGAAATTTTTCAACAACCTCACTTGATTTTTGACTTTCATTCTTGAGATAATTCAGAAACTTTAATATTTCAACTACATTATTTTTATTCTCTTTCATAAACTTATTCAAAAGCCCTTTTATTTCCCGGTCTTTTTTCAATTCTTTGTTTACTTTTCTGAAGATTGCATTTTTCAAGAAGTAATATGCATCATATTTTGCATTTGGTTCCGGATTGGAGACAACTATTCCCTTGTTTGAAAGATTAAAGAAGTCTAAAGTATTGAATGATGTTCCCGCACCCAAATCAACAATAATAAAATCGGCATTAAGGTCATTTATATGCCTGAGGATTTTTTCCTTTTTCATATATTGAAGATTGGCAAGGCCCAGAAGTCCGGTTCCACCACTAATAACCTTTAGAGGCTCGAGCGGCGTATCAAGTATAATATCAGTTAAATTAGAAACCTTATTCGATATAAAATCGTTCAATGTGTATTTCGGTTTTTTGATGTTAAGATAATTATGTAAATTAGGACCTCCAAGGTCTCCGTCAATAAGAATAACGCGAAATCCCAATACTGAAAGACCAATTCCGAGATTTGCTGTTATTATTGACTTTCCTGTTCCTCCTTTACCTCCGGCAACAGACCAGATAGTTTTTTCAAATCTTAATTCATTCAATTTATTCCTTCAACTTTCTAAATATATATTCTTTTGACCCTTTATATCTATAGTATAATCCTTTCGTGTCTATTTCCATTTTACCTAATTTTTCTTTTTCAGCTTTTATTTGTTCAAACTCTGAAATGATTTGATTCTTGGCTTTCCCGTAATCTATATCTTTCAAAAGAAAAGACAACTTAAATATTAATTTTTTACCCTCTATCTCATTAAAATTATTCTCAACAATTATATTAACAAAATCTTTCTTATCAAAAGGTTCTAAACTTGTGATACACAGATTCATATAATTAGTCAGATTTTTTTTCAGCTGGGATATCTTTTTCTCTTTTTCAATCGGTACAATTTTATCGGTCTTCTCTCTTTTTTTATCATAGCTGATAGAAAGCACTTTAAGTTTTTCAAGAATCAATTGAAGATAATTTTCGTTGAATTTGTGATTCGTATATTCTTCAAGAAGATTATTTAAATCAATACTATGATAATAATGCTTCGATTGTTTTGATATGAGATATCCTTTTTCTTTGAGTATATCGAGAATTCGGGAGAGCTTTATATAATCCTCCTGAAGATTTTCCGTATCGATTTGAATGAATCCAAGTCTTGAGCGCAATCTTTTTAAAAAAGGAGCTGGAAGGAAGTCGAATTCTGAAAAGATAATTTTTTGACCTCTACTCGTCAATCTTCCGCGTTTATTAATATATTTGCACTTCTTCTTAAGAAGCATCGATATGAGATAGTCCTTTAAAATCATTTGAAACATATCGTCAATCAAACCAACAACAATATCGAAGCGGAAATAAAAATTATATATAATCTCCTTCGTAATATTATCCGGATTGCAAAGAAATAATTCTTCAAGCATCTTTTTTCTACATACTTTAGCAAATTGATTCTGACTAAGATTAAAATATACACTCGATGAAATATTATTGAGAGAATTTCTTATTTTAAATCTAAAAGGGTCCGATAAGTTCATACTTAATATGACTGTTAATAGTAATTTATTTATGGCTTAAGTTATGAAAAATCTTGTAAAAGTCAAGAAAATAATGTCTTAAATAAGATTTGGGTAATATCAATTCGCTGATTAAGTAGGTTAGAGGTAATTAAGAAATGATGAGATTTACGCTATATTTTTAATTAATTTTTTAAACTCTGTATATGAGAATGAATCTGAAACGAAGTAATTTGAACACATATTAAATATGTCTTATGCAATAAAAAAAGCCCGATAGTGTTCAGTTATCGGGCTTTTGTGGGATTAAAGAGATTATTCAGATATTCGGATGATTATTTCAATAATATCATTCTTTTTGCCTTAGTAAAATCTTTTGTGTGCAGTCTGTAAATATATATTCCTGAACTAACGGGATTTCCATAATTATCCCTTCCATCCCAAATAACTTCATATCTGCCCAGTGTTTGTTCTTTATTAATCAGGGTTATAACTTCCTGACCGAGTATGTTATATATTTTCAGTGTTACGTCTGCAGCTTTCGGGATTTGATATACAATCTTTGTTTCCGGATTGAATGGGTTAGGATAATTCTGCTCAAGCATAAATGTATTCGGAGTTTTACTGATTAAGTCAGATGCCTCAGTTCCTGTGGTTTCTGTTTCTCCGTACAGGACAAGTGTTGAAAAATGCGCAACATCTGCAATAATTCTGTTCATTGCGGAATCAATCACCACATTAGATATGCCTGTTGTATCAAATCCTGCAGTATCGCTGTAAAAAGCCATAGTTAAATCTTCAGGATTTAAGCCCAGATTATATAATAATCCTTTTTTATATGGCAGAGAAACAGAAACCGGGCTTGCAAAGATATATGGTCTAACTGTATCACCATCAACAATAACAATAAATTCAGCGGCATGTACTATCCCTCTGTGGAGATATGCGGATTGAAATTCAGCAACTGTATCTCCTTCAATTCTCGCAATCTGCGGAAGCTTTATTGTTATTTTAATATCTTCATTTACGGAACCGACCGGGAATGTTAATCTTCCGCCATTGAGAATGTTCAAGGGTGATGGGAATCCGGAGAATTTGTATTCTCCGCTTCCTTCCTGAACGTCGTCGATTTTATTATGGAGTCTCCCGTTCGGCAGAATTTTCTGAATAGTTACAGTATTTATGGCACCTGAAATTGAAGTGTCAACCACGGTTACATAAGCGGAATCCTCCATAGAATTGAGTGCAATTATAACATAACCTTCACCGGCGCCGGATGCTGTAAATATCCCATCTTCCGTAACAGTACCAACGTCACCCACTACTGACCACGTCACCGAAGTATCTACAACGGCACCCTCGATATCGGTTACCTCTGCATTAAATTGTACTTCCTCTCCAACAATGACTGTCGTATCTTCAGGTGTAATTTGTATTGCCTGAATCTCCGCTGATGAAGCGGACTTTTTGGCAACGGCAACATCCGAAAAATGAGCAATAGTGCTGGTGATGGTATTTTTTGACAAATCAACGACAACGTCGGTAATCCCTGTGCTGTCCAGTTCACCTGATGGTGTTACGAAAAACATCCCCAGATCTATTGGGTCAATCCCTAAGTTATTCAATAATCCACGTTTGAAGGGGAGTGTCAGCACAAGTGGCGTTTCAAAAGTGTATGGGCTGATGACAGAACCATTCACACTTACTTCAAAAGTAGCTGCCGTTACAATTCTGTCACCAAAGGTCACATTCGCATCTTCTACAACTGCGAATTCAGGTAATTTAATCGTAATAGTAATATCTTCGACTAATGAGTTTTCAGGAAATTCCAGCTTGCTACCGTTTAAGACATTAAGTGGAGAGGGAAACCCACCTAATGTCTTGCTTTCACCTTCGGTAACTGACTTTCCGAACTTGGTGCTCTGCCCGTTGCGTAAGACTCGTATGAATTCAACATTATTGATCCCCGGTTCGATTGGAGGAGCTTCCTCAGTTACAATAACCACAGCCGTATCAGCAATGTCCCCAAGTGCAGCGATTACATCTGTCGTTCCTGCCATTACTGCTGTAAAGAGCCCGTTTTCGTCTATTGTGCCAATATCGGTATTACTGATACTCCATACAACCGCGGTATCAACCTCTGCACCTGATGTATCCTTCACCTCCGCCTGAAACTGTATGCTGTCTACAATGGTAAGGGTTTGATTGGATGGGGTTATCTCAATAGAACCGATGACCACCTCCGCACCGGGTTCTTCCACTGCAGTAACAATAACCGATGCACTATCAGAAATGTCGCCTATCTGAGCAACAACAAATCCTGACCCGGCAGCCGAGGCTGTAAATTCCCCATCTTCTGTAACAGTACCAACGTCATCCACTACTGACCACGTAACCGAAGTATCTACAACGGCACCCTCGGTATCGGTTACCTCTGCATTAAATTGTACTTCCTCTCCAACAATGACTGTCGTATCTTCAGGTGTAATTTTTATTGCCTGGATACTGCCATTATCTTGTGCGGCAACATTCGTGCTGAACAAAAAAGCAAAAAACAAAATTGTAAATGTCTTTTTCATGTTATATCCTCCTATAGGTATTATACATATTAATGTTTACTGGTTAATTTTTTGAATTTTCTTAATAAATGCATTTTATAATCCTCCACTTTAATGCTCTAATATTAGATATGCAAAACATGTACCAAGCTGTGATTTAGGGAGTATAATTTTTTATTTTCATTTAATAAGGAGCATAAAATCAATAATAACAATATGTATGAACCTATAAGAAATAATAAGTATATTCTTATAATAATTCAATTCTAACGAAAATATATTGCAGGGGGTGTGAATATTATCAGAGATTGATTAATATTAACCAAGATTTCGATATTTATTGTCGGAAGCGCTAACTGCTGTGATTAGATGATTTATACGGTGTATTAAGATTATTATAAAAATAGTTGTTACCTGGTATTGTAGTAAGCATAGCCCGAATATTTTTCTGGATTCAGAAAAATTTAGGAATATTAATTGACAGAATTTATCATAAATCCTTTTAACGGGATAATTCTATTTCAAAAATCATACCGACTTAAAATGTGCATTTAATAATAAAAGAGTACTAATAAAGTACCAATCTGACTAATAACGGACTTTTAATATAGATTTATTTTTTTATTTTATAAGATGACACGGCAAAAAATGGATTCCCGCTTTCGCGGGAATGACATTTTGGGAGTTTTATTAATGTAAATTCAGATTTTACAATTACAATAATTTTAACAAAAAGTTTCATTAATAATTTTTTCGGACTTTTTGCCGCATCATCTTATAATAAAGAGAAATGAAATATAATTATAAAATACTCATTATGCACAAATGGAATAAAACAGAAACATCACAGTTTCTTGGAATATCCCAAAGGGTTCTTTATACCTATTTAAAAAATATGAAATAATAAATATCTATGATTTAAAAAAGGCAAATAATGAGCGATGAATTTTCATCTTTACTAAATCGTAAATCCAATACGTACAGATTGGCTTTTATTGAACAATCTTCAAACTCACAGATTAATTTTTTTCTACCATAAAGTACTCTTATCTTTTGTAATAACAAGGTATAATCTTCACTTTTCCATATATCCGGGACAATTAGCATAATTTGTGCATTTATTGATAAGAGTGAAGAATCTGCTTATGTGATTTTGCTTTTATTGTTTTACAATTTGATTAGTAAACTTATGTAATTAAGTCAAGAAGGTCAAATATCAATAATATGATGGTGCAAGATAAAGACAAGGATTCTATTAAAATGAGTAAAGAACGCTATTGTTCAGTTGTAAACCATATATTTGATGGCATAATATGTAACTGGACGAGTAACAATTGGAATACTCCTTTCCCTCGCACCATTTATACCCAAATAGTCAGGAAGAAATTGAATATGTTTCTGATGATAAAAAAAATTTTAGTATGCCCAGCTTAATATTATTGGACGTTAAAATGCCAATTATGAACGGCTTTGAGGTATTAAAATGGCTAAAGTCTAATAAAAAATATAAAACAATTCCTGTGGTTATTCTCACAACATCCGGATTATCGGTTGAAGAAATTGGGAAGTATTGGAGATTTGTGAGTAATTCGTGTAACACGAGTAATTGAAACCAAAGGATAAAATATGCCGGATAAAAACCTATTAAAAGTTTTACTGGTAGAAGATAACGATGCCGATGCTCATTTTATAGGAAAAGCACTGAGTCATAAAAAATTTGAAGTAGTGAGATTAGCTGACGGACAAGCAGCTTTAGATTATCTTCTTAATTCTGAAGAAGAAATAGGAGTGGTTTTAATTGATTATAAACTGCCATTTGTTGATGGATTAGAAGTTATTAAAGAATCGAGAAAAAAGGGAAAGAATTATCCGTTTATATTTCTCACAGTAGATTCAAATATTGATACCGCAGTGGAGGCGATGAAGGCAGGAGCATTAGATTTTCTCCCAAAAATAAAAGGGTATACGGGATTGTCTGACATGATAGAAAAGGTTCATAGAATTCACCGAGCTATTATAGATAAATCAATTCTTGAAAAACAGCTTCAAAGCCGTCAAAAAATGGATACTCTTGTAACATTGACCAGATGTATTGTTCACGACTTTAATAATATACTTACAGTAATGGAAGGGAATATATCATTACTTCTCTTAAATGATAGTAATTTTACTGAACAACAATTAGATTTTCTTAAAAATATTGATAGGGCATGTGGACACGCAGTTGACCTCGCCAAGCAGCTAAGAAAAATCAACAGAGATTTACCTTCTGAAAAGATTAATATTGATTTTTATGAAATAGCCCACGAGGTTTTTAGTTTACTGGAAAACACTACTGATAAAATAATTGAAAAAAAATTAGAAATAGAGTCCGGAGAATTTATTATAAACGCTAATCCATCCGAGATTAATCAGATATTATTAAATCTTGGAATAAATGCAATAAAGGCAATAGAGGAGAGAGGGACAAGACCGGGAGATTATATAAAGGTATCTGCTGAGAATTATATACAGAAAAATTCCGATAGGATGGGCCTTCAAAACGGTGAATATGTTCATATATTATTTGAAGATAATGGAAAAGGTATGACGGAAGAGGTCAAGAGAAAGGCATTTGACCCGTATTTTACCACAAGGACACAGGGTGAAAAGGAGGGACAGGGGCTTGGACTGACAATAGTTAATAAAATTGTCAGGGAGCATAAAGGATATATTTATATCGAAAGCGAAGCGGGTAAAAAAACAACTTTCCATATATTTTTCCCTAAACGAAATCCAAAAAAGAAACAAAAATTGAAAAAGACATAGAAGTCAGAGGCGGAAGTGAAACGGTTCTTGTTATTGATAACGAGAAAATGGTAAGAGATTATGCTGTTA
>JAUVVT010000128.1 GCA_030604505.1 bacterium
AATGTTTTTCCGGAGATTGTCAGCGGGGGATGAAGGGCAGACAGACCTAAGGCGCCAATTCCCAAATTTTTCAAAAACTCGCGACGATTTGTATCTTTCATAAAATTTCTCCGTTATTATTGTGTGGTATTGTTAAAATCTAACCACAGAGACCACAGAGTACTCCTCTGTGGTCTCTGTGGTTTCATATTTTATCCTCGTTTTTCATAGAACCTTTGATACTACCTATTGTGTTATAATCTCAAATGTAATATTATTGTTTGTATATGTCAATTGAACTAACAGGTAATTAACAAAGAACAGTATAAAATCATGAATCTTCAGTTAATTATAGAATTAAGATTATCAAGGAATTTTAATAAATCTTTATTCGAATCGGTATTTTTGTTTAATACCCCGGCAAGATAATTGTTGCTGTGTGTAAAAATATCGAAACTTCTTTCTGCTCTTTTCCAGATTAAAAAATTATCTTTTAGCTCAACGGTTCTATCTTTTATAGAACCTTTCAGGGATTTTAGGGTATTTTGTGCACTCTTTTCATCGGGGTATCTGATTAGAAGTATTTTCTTAATATTTTCGGGATAACTGCAGATTACACCTTCTGTGTCCCTGTTAAGCCGCAGTATATTTTTATCGTCTATATGATAAATGCTGTTTAAGGAGGATTTGCCGTGAAAATATGAAAGATTTTTTTGCTCAAATTTAGTAAAATACTTTAAAATTTCAGGAGGTTTACCCGTATTTGGTATGTTTTTGTCAATTATTTTTGCAAGGGATATTATATCATCCCTTGTGGACATATTATATGTTGTTATGTTCACAAAATATTTATCCTTCCAAAACTTAATCGAGAAATCCGTTGTCCTGTCATCATTCCCTATGCCGAAAGGAGTGCCTTCGTCCGGGCTGTAAAGGCTGAATATACCGAATGCATCCTCAGGTCTTCCCATATTATAAACAGCAAGTTCGATATTTTTGTTACTGCTGAAATATTGCTGAACGGCTACTGCCTTGAAATCATATTCCAAATATATCACACCCTCACCATTGATAAAATGAAATATTTCATCACCCTTGTAAAATCGCACAGGTTCTTTAGCAGACCAATCCGAAAAACTTTCAGGAATTTCAGGAAATTGATAATTGACCCCTTTTTTCCTGAATGCAATTAAGTAAATCAGGATTATTAGAATGAGAAATATTATGGTATATTTTAAAAATCTATTAATTTTCATAGATATTATTTTTTAAGTTATTTCGAATTCAATTCTTTCTATTTTATCAGGATTGGCTACACCGACTCCTAATTTTGCCGCAGTTTCAATAAAGGATGGATTTATTTTCCGTCTCAGATGTTTTTCCATTATGCCCATAGCTGTATAATCCATTGTAACCTGGTCTCTGCACATTATGATGCTTCCGTTTCCAACATGGCTGCTTCCGAAATTCCTCAAAACGTCGCAGATAGTGAGTATAGTCTTGTTTTTTATCGGAGGGAGTGTATTTAAAATCGCAATATATTCATTTATATTTTTACCATGAAGGTCAATAGGAGAATTAATAGAACCAAAATGATTTTTCATTGCCGTTGAAAAACCTGTTGAACCCATACGTTTGACAACCGGCATATTTATTATGACCGAACACATATCGGTTACAATTTTACAGATATGCATTTTGTGCGGTCCAATATTATATGCTTTATGGTCAAATTTATCCATTGCATGAACAGCTCCGTGCCATTCTTCTTTAACTATACCAAAACATTTTATTCCTTTATTAGTTCTGTTGATTTTATGATTCCCGAGAGTTAAATCATAATCAGCTCTTTCAAAGATTATAATATTTTCCGGACGGATTCCGAAATCGATAAGACTGTTTGCAACTGCATAAATGAGATGGTAGTCGGTTTTGGTGCGTTCGTATGTTACTTTTAAACCTACGATATCATCTTTTTTTATGAGTTTGTTCCATGCTTCCTTTGGTGTCAGACCTCCAACCAGTGCCATAATCGTTTGGTCAACACCTCTCCGCACCAGTTTAATATATTCATCACCTTCAGCACTTAACAATTTTTCGGATTTACCAATAGCGATTCTGGTTTTACTGTTGGATGGAAATGATATTACAGATCTTTTGTTGAATAGAAAGTTTGCTCCGATTAAACCGAATGAAAATGATTTTACAAATTTTCTCCGGTCTACTTTTTTTGATATTTTTCCGATAAGTTTGTCTTCTTTCACTTTGATTGTCCTTTCTTTTTAGTTTATGGAAATTTAACAAAAATCAGATAATAAAACTATGAAGGACACGAAGATAAGTTAAATTTTTTTCAAATAATTTACTTTGTATTTTTTATTAGCATTGTGGTTAAAATCCGTGCGGTCCGACAGTGCCTCAATGTTGAAAATTTCAAATTTTTATAACATATTTTTTAGGTATAAATGACGTAGATATATACCGACTTTATTTTGAATTGCTGACTCTGCCGTTTTTGAATAGAGGATTTTTGTACCAAATTACGCCCAGATTTTCTTTTTCTTCGCATGTTATTACATCCAAATCTCCGTCACCGTCAAGGTCGAGTAATTCCACAAAATCATACTTTGTGCCTGTAGTTCCGCTGATATCATGAGCATCCCAAGTATTATCCGTTACGTTCTGTCTGTAAGACATCCACATAACTCCCGATTTGCCTTCTGCGTTTTCACATGAGAAAACAATATCGAGTTTTCCGTCCATATCAATATCAGCAACATTAATACCCTTTGCAGTACCGGTATTTTCGGGCATTTTAATTGTAAAATTTTCCCAGAAATTAGAGTGAATTGCATTTCGCCGAAAGTACATCAAATCCCGAGGTTTAACTGCTACTAAAATATCGAGTAATTTATCATTATCCATGTCAGCTAATGTCATAAACATTACCTCCCGGTCTTTTCCACCGATGAAATGGTTTTCCCATTCAAGTGTTTGGGCAGGTCCGGGTCCGGGATTTTCAAGCCACCGGCATCCTCTCATTCCTCTTCTTCGGTCTGTTGTGATGATATCAAGGTCGCCGTCATTATCCATATCAACGGCAAATAAGGACATCGTCCAGCCAGCTTTTGAAACTGGGTGCCATTTCCATTCAGAAATATCGCGTGGACTTGAAGGAGATTCAAACCAACCGATGTGAGCATTATCGTTTTTACCTCCGGCAATAAGGTCTATACCGTTCTTCCCGTCGACCTGAAGAGGAATACAGAACATCCACTGCATAACATTTTTTGCAGCGGGGATAATTTCGGTTTTCCAGGCAGAAGAATTCATATATTCATTTTTATCCTTGGGAGCCCAGTGAATGAACATACTTCTTGTCTCACCCTCACAGGAACTCACAACATCCAGAGCACTGTCTCCGTCCAAATCAACAAATACTGCATCTTCAGTATTGTCGACATTTCCCACTGTAACCGAAGGCCATTCATTTTCAATTTTCGAAGGACCAGGATTAATAAATACCATCACCGTTCCCCCTTCTTCCCAGCCGGTAACAATATCCATAAATCCGTCTCCATTTGCGTCAGCTAACTTAACACCATCTGCACCGACAGATGAATTATTGATAATATGCCGTGTCCACGGTTTTCCGTATTCCTGCGCCTCCACAAGATTGAATAATGCAGACGATATTAAAAAAAGTAGGAGTAAAAAGATAGAGTTAAATAGAGTGAGATAATTCTCTTTTAATGATTTTTTCATAAGCATAATTTTTTTACGAGTCGTTTACTCTTTTCCTTAAATGAAGATAACATCAAAGTTCCAATATCCTAAAAGTAATATCTTACACCGATACCCCCGTTAAGATTAAATGTTGTACTGGGAAATAAATTAAGTATAGGAACAATTTCATAAAAGATGTCTATAGATTCCTTTTCATAGATATAGGATAGACCGAAAGGAAAACGAACTCCAAATGCATACTTATCTTTTGTTAACTTAATCCTTCCTCCAATTCCATGATAAACCGGGAGCTTGCCTTCTTTTATATTAAAATAACCGAATCTGTGAATGAGATAATCGCCGTGAAGATGAAATGATTTTTTTTCTTCTATTGACCATGCAGCCGCACCATTAATAGCTATATTTTGTTTAGTCCATAACTTACAGGATATGCCCGTTGGTTCTCCCAGGATGATTCCTAATCCGAAACCACTGTCCTGTGCAAAAATATTTCCACCGTTCAAAAGACATAAGAATACGAAAAACAAGAGCTGTCTCATCATCAATCATCACCTCTTTGAGATTAAGTTTTCTGAATATTTATAAATAGATTGTACAAAAGATTTTTGCATAACATTTTTTTGGAGCAGAAATTTAAAAGATTACTCACTTGACAAAAAATACTGATTTTTTTTAAACATATCAACCCAAAAAATAAAAATATTTTATTATGCAGGTTATGAACATTTTATCGGATGTAATTTAATTTGATAATATTGTTGTTATTCTAATATTATAAAATATAATCTCTGTATTTTTTAAATGCATTTACCATCACCATAATATTTTCCGGGGGAACATCCGCCTGAATATTGTGTACCTGCGTAAATACAAAGCCTCCCCCCGGTGTTAAGTCACCAATTCTTTTTTTGACTTCGTTTTCAATATCCGCAGCCGACCCTTTATTGAGGATTTGCTGTGTATCACACCCTCCGCCCCAGAATGTAATATCTCTACCAAATTCATGTTTGAGATTTTTTGTATCCATATCTACTGCAGACACCTGTACTGGATTCAAAGCATCGACACCTGCTTCAATCAAATACGGGATAAACCGATAGACTGACCCGCAGGAATGCAGCAAAAGGAATGCTTCGGTTTTACTTTTGATGAACTGGAAAAGACGTTTTTGATAAGGGAAAAGCATCTCCCGGTAACAATCGAGCGACATCATTGGACCGAACTGAGTTCCCATGTCATCATTCACAAGAACAACCTGAATATAGTTTCCAATCCGTTTAAAATAATTCTCGCATCTCTTGATATATGCATCAGTCAACCTTTCGAACAGTGCGTGGACTAACTTTTTATTGGTCACTAAATCCATCATAAAGTTTTCATATCCCCTCAATGATTGACCGGCAGCCAAAAGATGGAACTGCAGGTTTGCAACCACCGCTAATTCTGTTTTTTCAAATAAATGTTTCGCTCTGTTTTCAATGGCATCGAGGGATTCATCAGTAAAAAAGGGCAAATCAAAAGATTCAATAATTTCAGAATATTTACCTAAATGCGAAGGTTCATTAATGTTAGCCAATGGAGCATAGGTCGTATCAAAATAATATCCACCCTTCGGCATACGCGCGTTTATATTACCTTGGTTATCTCGAATAATTAAGTCATCATTTTCTTGCATTATGTTCAATTTTTCCGGAATCTCGCACGGAGAACCATCCGGGAGTATAAAGGATTTCCACTTTTTCGGCTCAATCAGCAGTGGGATTGTATCAACTTCAAGAAGCTCTCTAATATCGCTTTCGACCTTAGCTATTTGCTGATAGATATCAAAAATCTGTGTTTTTCCGGGATTCAGGTTCAGAAAGTTTCTTAATTTGTTATAGGCTATTCCGGTAATGCCGGATGATTCTGTACCGCCCAGATCAAAGGGAATCCTATCAGGTTCTTTATGACATAATGATTTGATGATGCGTTCACGTGATGTCATTTTATTATTCCTAATTTAATTAAACAACTGATTGCACAGATTTATTAGATTAAGAAAAGGGAGAAATGTATGGGATAAAAAAATATTGATGAATTTTTATTGTTTAAAATCAGTGCAATCAGTAAAATCTGTGGTTCCTTTTGATTTTTTAATGAATTTCAATTTTTACTGGTTCGATTTAAGGACCATTACCCAATCGCCTTCTTTCGGGGGAGTGAAGGTTTTTTCCTCATTTTCTTCGACCGAAAATTGTGTTGAAGTCTCACCTGTTCGGGGATCGAACCAGACACCTTTTAACCTTTTGGGGAATGTTTTTAGATTGAGTTTAAAGGGCATTGAAACCGGTATATATATAAATGTAAAATCACGATTATCAGTAGAGGAAACGGCAATGAACTTTTGTATGTCTTTGTCACCGGGCTGATTTACGAT
>JAUVVT010000121.1 GCA_030604505.1 bacterium
CGATAAAATACAAGAAATGACAAGCTCAGCAAATCTTGCACATCGCCGTATTACTTAAATAATGGAACTGAATAAAAAAGCATCTATTTTTGATTGCAGTCAGCAGCTTTATAAAATTATGAGTAAAGAAGCAAAAAAGTTTGGATTCCAAATCAAAATGAATAATTAAGACTCATTTTTAGCAAAAGACTGTCTACATATCCAATTTGCCCTCTAAAAACCATTTTTTTTAAATAGAAAAAATATACATCAGCAACAAGAGAAAATCTTATAGAGTAATATTTTCAATATCAATCCGCTTCAAATCTGCAATCCCGAGTTTATATTTATTCTGGGCAGCAGCCACATGAATCGGCGGAGGATACAGAGTCCACTCTCTTCCCTTAATCTCTCTTCTCTTTTCCTGTATTTTTTTCAGGCAGACAGTATCAGCCGCAACCTGGTCAGTAGAAACAATTATCTCTTTATTCTGCCATAGATATTTCGGGTCAACCTGCGGGCCCCCGTGAGCCAGCGGCAGCAGTGCATCAACAATATTCAAACGCAGCTTATTCTTTATCTCCGGTAAAGCCGGGATTATTCCGAGATCCTCACAACTGTTCTTATGTATAACAAAAGAAACATTATCATCACGGACATTTATTTTTGTAACCGCACCGCACCAGTTTTTTATACATACTCCGATTCCCGAAAGCCAGTGGACCTTTGTTCCTGGAACATTTATCAGTGCAGTTGCATGTTCGGTAATCACTTTACTTAATGAATTACTGCTGAAGCCAAAACTTATATCCCTGTTATAAATTCCCTTCTCACCATATCCTCCTCTCCCCCTTTCAAAGATAATTATCTTATCATCGGGAATCCCGACAGATTTTAACCTCTTTACAATATGCAGAACAACCTCGTTGTGGGTAACGGTCATCATCACGCATATCTTTATAGCAACGACATCCTTGGGAGAAAAAAATTCTCCCCATGCAGATTTTGTATCCCTTTTCCCGGTATATTTTTTCATCACCTCATCAATCACAACGTCCAAAACCTTTTGACTAACCTTATTTCTTCCGTCCATAATATTTTCACTCTTCCCGATAACAACCTTACTTCTACCATTCTCATTTCCGGTAAAACTTTTAACAGCCCACATTTTATCGATACCAAAACTCAAACCAAGAGCACCAAGCGAAGTGCTCTTTATAAAATCTCTTCTTGTTAAATTTGTTTTCATAAACACCTCACTCTTTATTTGAAATTTTATCAAAAATTTTATCCAAATAATGACTGCAGATTTCCTTGCTCTTTCCTTCCAATATAAGAACTAAATATTTTTCCTTAAAATCTATTCCTAAAAATCCGCTTGACTCTACTTCTTTTATAACACGAAAATCTGCAATATCATCTTTAGAATCAATTTCCTTATTTAAATGCAGTTTTGAAAATCTTCTGTATGCTTCAAATCCGTCCTTCTCATCCTCATATTTGATAGTCATCAGCAAGAATGTTCCGTAGTCTTCAAAATCATAATTTGCAATTACCCCACTTGCATTTTCTCCGATATTGAAAATATTTTCATTTGAAAAGTAATAAAAATTATTTAATGGAGTAATATGGAAAAAATAGTGTATACTCTTTTCCTCAAGTCCCTCTTTCGGCAGAAGCTGTACCAACTCCGGAATTTTATCCTCAGTATCGCCTATACTCTTTTCAATAATTTGTCCTGTATCAAATATTATATCTTCATTTTCCTCAAAACCCTTCCACATTTGAATCCTGCAGTAATATTTTCCCTTCCAGAATCTCAAGAGTCCTGACTCATATATCCCAATAGTTCCGACATCAATCCGTTTACCATAAAGGTCAAAACTCATAACTCCGTAAGCGCAATCTTTATCCTCCATCTCATATAATTCAATAACTATTTCAACCTCATCCTTATTTACAATTTTTTTTAAACCAAGCTGAACAAAATTATAAGCAAAATAAAGCTCTGCTCCTCCGTCCATATAATCAGACATCTCCTGAACAGACCTCAAAACCCTGCTTTCACTCTCATTCCAGCCAGGGAAGTCCTCTGCCTTTGGCAATAATTCAAGTATCCCTTTATCCATACTGCACCCAAATATACAAAATATCACAAATAAAATTAAAATAATTATGCTAAATTTAAAATATTTCATTTACACTTAAATCTATAATAGAAAATTTTTTGGCGGCACCTTTTTTTTTCAAAAAAGGTATCTATCTTTTTAACCTAAATAATTCGGGAACCATCCACAGAGGTGCAGACAAAATCCAGAAAAGACTTGCAACATTAAACCATAATAAATATGTTTCAAAACTAATGTAACTTAAAAATGTTAAAAAAGGCGTTACAGCGCAAATACCGAGAGCAATAACAGAAATAATAATTGACAAAATCTTCATCTTATCCTCATTATTTATTTGATATTTCTTCTTTTTTGAGTTTTAATTCAATATATGTTAAAATTAAATATAAAACCATAGCAAACAAATATCCGGGCAGCCATCTGAAAAATAAATGTATCGGCAAGATAGAACACACAAACAATGTCAAAAACCATGTAATTAAAGCTGGAATATTAAAAAGCTTTTCTAATTTTCCAATCCTGTATTGTGGAATTTTTACCAGTGGAAAAATCCAATGTTCCACAAATACAACGGCTCCAATCGGCATAAGAATCAGACCATAGATTGCAACAAAGTCTAAAAGCCTCAGGAAAAATCCGGGAAAACACGCTGCAATAGTAGTTGCAATACCTGCAACTAAAGTAACCTTCCATCTTTTCCAATTCGGCGTGAGGGTTTGAATCGCCAAACCTACACGATACATAGTTGGATTTGCTGTTGTTATGCCGGCTATCACAACCGCAAATGCCCCGGCAAGTCCCGCTGCCGTGTATGCCATAAGGCCGGGATTCATCTCTCTGGCAACAGCAGCAACCATAACACCGGAACAAATCCAGGCAAGAAAATGCCCGAAAAACATACCGAATGCAGAATAAAATCCATAAGTCCATTTTTTTGCATACCTCAATGTAGCCATATCGGAAAGGTCGATATGCATTGCAAGATTACAGAACCACGCAAAAAAGATAATATGCCAGATTGAAAACTTTTCCTGGCCCGGTGTAACCGTGCCGTTCCATATCTTTGTTGTCGCTATATGCCAAAGGTCTGAAAAACTCCCTATATGACCGAATTTGGGAAGAAGAGCTATTGCTCCGGCAATAAAAACAAGAAAAACCCAGGGAATAAACACCTTCGAAAACTGGCTCAATTTCTCAAATCCGAGAATCGCTATTAACGTCACAATAACACCGACAAACATTGTAATTACAACCCAACCCACGCTGTTCGGCAGAAAATCCGTTAAAGCCGGCGTAGGTATATTAAACGCCAGCCCAACAGCAGTTGCTGAAACTGAAATCATAGCTCCCTCAAGAATTCAGTATAGAATCGCATTCTCGATATTATTTAAAACCGTCAACCCTGGACCTATAATCTTTTTTAAATACCAGTACAGGGTGAGTCTGACTCTGGTTGCAATAGGAGCACAAATAAATGCCCACGACAGTACTGCCAATAAATTCCCTATTAAAAGCCCGAAAATCAGTTCCTTTGCAGTTATTCCATGAAGAACAAAAAATGGACCTATGACAAATTCTGTGGCAGCGACATGCTCGCCTGCAAAAAATGAAATGAATTTCCACTTGTTCTGGAATTTATCTTCTGTAACAGGTTCCCTGTCAAATTCATAATAAGAGTCCAACCGGGAGGATACATCCTTAAATGAAAACAGTGATTTCTTCATATTACTCCACAAGTTTTATAATTAAATCTTTATTTTATTAACAGAATCTGATAAAAAACAAATAATAGAACCAAGAAATGTATGAAATATCAAACAAGGATCAAATTCTTAAAGAAATTATATATTCTTCCATTTGTGTAATTCGCGGCAAAAATAATCAAGCTCTTTTTTTCTCTATCTTCTGCTGATAGCCGCTTTCTGCATAAGCAATCAATGGTACAGGATGCAATCCCTGCCTTCTGTAAGCTTCCATCACAATTGGGCTGGTGTCGGTATTCAATAATGCTCTTTCAAACTCAACATTAGAGCCAATAATATCTTTTGCTTTTTGCAGTTCGCTTAATTCAGACATATCAACCAAAACAGCTTTTGCTATCGACCTTTTTAATGCGTCAACCGATTTTAGTATAGACGGTATTCTTTGTTCTGCCCTTGCCATCTGGTCAAGTGCAAACACCCAATTCTTTGATGGCTCTGCATTATAAATAACATCACCCCTCAGCAGCTCATGAAATATTTTTGCCATCATATAATCAGCCTGTACCGAATGGTCATCATCTGCTGCATACCTTGTATTAAAATGAAATCCTCCTCTAATGTCAAATGCAATCATATTAGCAACTATCTGTTCAATATTTGTACTGTGATGATGATGTCCAAGGTCAACGAGAACTCCGCCCTTTTCCCCAAACAATCTCGATAATTCCCTCGCAGTCGCCCAATCGGGAATAGTTGTGCTGTATGTTCCCGGCTCAAAAACCTTATATTCAACTAAAATCCTTTTCAATTTACCCTTCTGGTCTTCAGGAACCTTCTCCCAAACCTCAATTATTGAGTCTCTCAGCAATCCTATTTTATCTTTGAGTTCTCTCTGCCCCGGATAGTTTGTTCCGTCCGGGAACCACAATGTCAAAAGCCCATCCGAAAGTTCTGCAGCTACTTTTGCACCAAAAAGAGTCTGCTCAATATAGTTCTTTCTTACTAAAATATTTTGTGATGTAAAGCTTCCGTCCTCTGAATCTCCAACAAAATAAGTCGGACTGACTGAACCTATTTTTAAATTATTCTTTTCAAATTCTTCTTTGACCCTTAATGCAACCTCAAAATCACCTGCAGCCCCATCCTTCGACAAAAACCACAATATATGCAGCCCAACAGTGGGTGTTGAATTCGTTAGCTTATGAATCAAACCGACATCTTCTGCAATCTCTTCTGTGTTTCTTGCAGCCCCTCCGGTACCCCCACCCTCAAATCTTCCACCACCTCCAAAACCTTCCCATACCTGCCACCCGGGAACCTCAACTATAAATTTCTCTGTATATTCAATCGACTTCTCAACCGCTTCATCTCCAAAATCAGACTTCAAATATTCCAATCCTTTAATTCTGATTTCATCAAGATTATTAGACATCATAGTACTCCTATTATTCTTTTAAAAATATCCGATAAAATTCTTATCTTAAAATCCGTGTAATCAGTGGACATTTTCAGTCTATATCATTTTCAATTTCCTTGAAAAATTGCTCTCGATAGTTGACAATATGCTCAGAAACTCCACCTTCAAATGGTTTCAATTCCTTATATGTAACGCCCAGTCCACTAACATCTATATCATAAGGATGTATATTCAAATATGCAGCTTTCCCTGTTATTGCAGCACCTAAAGTTGTTGTTTCCGTAATAGGATTACCATCCTTATCGAACATAGCATAAACCTTCCTTCTCATAAGTGTGGCAAGCAGTCTTCCAAAGTATTTATCTTTAGAACCCCCCGCCGTAAGTGCAACTGGAACTTCCTTATCCTTTGAAATTAAATCAATATGATAAGCAGTCGTAATTGCGGTAGCAAGATTTGCGACAATATATGCTTTATCAGGATTTTCATAAAAAGCATTTTCATTAATAATCCCCCCTTTTAAATCAGGGAAAGGACCGGTATGATAGTTATTCGGATTTATATTAGGTAGCACGAAGCAATCAGCTTCTTTTAATACATGTTCCAACAAATTCTCATTTAGATTCCCTTCAAACCTGTAACCTCTCTTCTCTATCAAACCTTTTATATACTTAAAATCATTCCCGCCGCCATAAATCGTTGTTACCGCCGGTTCTCCGTCAACGGTACCTTGAACCATGATACCCTTTTTGTACCCGTCCTCGGGAAGCTTTATAAAACCGCCGATTTGAGCGCCCATTGTCCATGTTCCCGCATCAATCTGTATCACAGGTTTACCGGCATCCTCGGGAAATGCTTGATAAAAAGTAGACATAATAGGAATATGATACAAACAAGGATCGTGCCCTCCTGGGATAACAAGAACATCCCCCGAAAGTCCTAAAGAGTCTGCCTGAGACTGCGGCATATTTCCAATTGACTTATACGCAGCAAAAGTCTTTCTTGGAATTAATCTCCAGAACGATTTGATTTTTTCCACAAAAC
>JAUVVT010000060.1 GCA_030604505.1 bacterium
CCGGCACATTTGTATTTGCAAAAAATGGGACCGGGTCTGCCTGATACCGTAGAACCAACAATAGACCTATTTGTCGCAGAAACCGCGACACTTTTGGCATGGACGTACTATCTTCTCGGTCCCCGGTTAGACGATGTATCGCCGCTTATCCGAACACGTATCCTGCAGGAAGCAGATATACGAATCCTAACACCTTTTTTGAAACGCAATGATTTCTGGTGGATGGGATTTGATGAAAATCGCACCGTTAATAACTGGAATCCATGGTGTAATTCCAACTGTCTCACTGCTGCCCTAATATTTGAGCAGGATGAAGAAAGACGCCGGCATTTGGTTCATAAATCTATGAAAAGTATTGACCAGTTCATCAAACCCTATCCTCTGGACGGCAGCTGTGATGAAGGACCCGGATACTGGAACCGTGCCGGAGCTTCGCTTTTTGAATGCCTGGAATTACTCGGAAGTGCAACAAACGGTGAAATTAATATATACAAAGAACCGCTCATCAAAGAAATGGGCCGATACATTTATCGCGCACACATAGCTGAAGATTATTTTATTAATTTTGCTGATGCATCCGCTAAAGTAGGAATAGCTGGTAATCTGACATTTCGCTACGGCAGGGAAATTGATGATAAACGGCTTGCCGGATTTGGAGCTCATTTTGCAAAAAAGAGGCTCCAACAAAGCTCCACCGTTTCCGGCGGTATTGCACGAATACTTCCTGCCCTGTTTTGCCTTAATGAATTGCTCGCTGCAGAAACAGCTCTTCCTATGCTTCGTGATGTATGGTTAAAAGACCTAAATCTGATGGCTGCCCGTTCAAAGGATTCCTCTCACAAAGGATTGTATGTTGCAGCTAAAGGAGGAACTAACGGAGAAAGCCACAATCACAACGATGTAGGCAGTTTTATTGTCTATGCCGACGGACGTCCGGTGATAATTGACGTCGGTGTAGAAACATACACTAAAAAGACATTCAGCCCTCAGCGCTATGATATATGGACAATGCAGTCAGCATATCACAACCTTCCGACCATCAATGGAGTAATGCAGAAAGCAGGCAAAAAATTTGCCGCAAGAAATGTCTCTTATAAATCAAATGATTCTTATGCACAGATAACAATGGATATTGCCTTAGCTTATCCACCTGAAGCTTTTGTAGATTCATGGGTGCGCACAATCCGCCTGAATCGCGGTAAAAATATTAATATAACAGATTCATATAAACTGAAAAAATTAACCGGAGATTTAACATTAAGCTTTATTACATCCTGCAATGCAGCCATTGAGAGCCCTGGAAAATTGGCTCTAAAAGATGTTAAAACCGGTCTTCCCGCTGTTTCAGTGCAAGTACATTTTGATTCTAAAAAGTTTACTCCTACTATAGAAAACATTACAATTGAAGATAACAGATTGAAATCGGTATGGGGCAGCCAAATAACGCGAATTATTCTACGTGCAGATAAACCAAAGATTCAGGATACCTTTAAACTCCGGATTACTCAATGAAAATAAACCACGAATTACATGGATTTCACAGATAAAGAAAAATATTAAGAGGGATGAATCATGTTTAAATATATAAAGATTGGTAATAATATATCACAGTTCATATTTTTATTCGTGGTGGGATTTTTCTTAATAACCACACAGATATTCTCTCAGGAGATGATGAGAGAACCTTTATTGAGTGGGAACTATTCATACGAATTGAGAGATATTTTGCTTTCCCCCGAAGACTGGCATCCCTTTCCGACGGCTGATGAACGGAAAGCATGGACATCTCTACCTGATGTAACCCGTAAAGCCCATATCAGACGGGGAGAAAAAGCTATTGAACGTGAACTGCCGGCGATTCCGGCAACTATTTACCTCGATTGGTACCGGTCGGAAGTAAAGGAAGCTGATTGGCATAGAGTACACGGTCCCCGCCGTTCCATACTCAGCGATCTTGTAATTGCGGAATGTATTGAGGGAAAAGGTCGGTTTATGGATGCGATTATCAACACAATTTGGGCTATCTGTGAGGAGACTGCCTGGTATCACCCGGCGCATGTCGGTGGTGTAGGTACGGACAGGTCAGGAAAGGGACCTGTTCTCCCTATTAAAGATAAGCCCACTATAGCACTTCGCTCTGCCAGGACTGCGAGTCTTCTTGCGTGGACTATCTATCTGCTCGGCAATCAGCTTGACCACATTTCACCGATAATAAGAGAACGTATTCAACAGGAGATAGAACATCGGACTCTGAAACCATATCTGGAACGTTATTTTAGATGGATGTTTTTTGATTTTAACTGGAATACTTACTGCAACTATCATTGTCTTTCTGTTATACTCCTTCTGAAACAGGATGAGACACGGCGACTTGATATGATTCATAAGATGTTAAGGAGCCTTGACCGATTCATTATACCTCAACCTTCGGACGGCAGCTGTACAGAGGGTCCAAGCTACTGGAATATGGCAGGAGGGGCGCTGTTTGGCTGCTTAGAGCTGCTTCACAACGTTACAAACGGTAATATCGATATCTATAATGAGCCGCTGATTCAGGATATAGGGCGATTTATATACCGTGTACATATTAATGATGACTACTTCATAAACATCAGTGATTGTCGCCCAAGAGTCAGAATCTCCGGTGACTTGGTATTTCGCTATGGTAAGAGAATTGGAGATGAGCACCTCACTGCTCTTGGTACATATACAGCGGCAAAACAATACTCCAGCGATCCATGTGTCTCCGGATTGGACTTTCACGAGCTCAGAGCACTTTTTAATATGTCAAAATGGCTCGCTGCAGAACAGCCCGCGCCATTGGTTCGCGACGTCTGGCTCGACGATGAGGAGATGCAGATGATGGCAGCGCGTACACAGGAGGGCTCCTCAAAGGGATTATATGTGGCTGCATGGGGAGGGCATAACAGACAACACCACAACCATAACGATGTCGGTAATTTTATCGTTTATGTCGATGGACATCCTATAATTATTGATACCGGTCCGGTAGGATACAGCAACAAAAGCTTCAGTGCCAGCCGTTATGATATATGGAGCATGCAGTCGGCATACCATAACCTGCCAACCATCAGCGGAATTATGCAGAAAGATGGAAGAGAGTTTGCAGCAAAGAATGTTTCGTATAAGTCAAAAGAATCCTCTGCTCAACTGACTATGGATATTGCCGGAGCTTATCCACCGGAGGCTAATGTGGATAAATGGTTACGCACAGTCCGACTAAACAGAAATAAGAATATTACGGTTACAGATTCATATAAATTAGCAAAGACGGTACGTGAAATAACGTTAAGTCTAATGACACCATGCATTGTAACAATCGAAAAACAAGGACACCTCATGTTGAAAAAGGTTCCTGTTGAGACAGATGAAATACCGGTAACGGTGCAATTATACTACGATGCAGATAAGCTGACACCAACCATTGAAAAAATATTTGATACCATTGAAGACTCCGAAATGAAATCCAGATGGAGTGAACATTTAACGAGAATTATTCTTCGTGCGGTTTCTCCCCAGCTCCGAGACACCTTTAAACTCCGGATTACTCAATGAAAAATCAATCCTTGACCAAAAATTCCACAAAAGGAATCTTATTATGAAAAAATTAAAAAAAACGATTAAAAGGATATCATTCTTATTAATGTTAGGGTATGTTCCGTTATTCATTGATAGCTGTGTCGACCGCCCGATTACCGATTTTGTTCCCGGAGCAGTTTTCCGGGAATATAAATGGAATGGACCCTGGGTTAATGCAGGCAAATGGCAAAGGGTAACCGACCCGAATGCCCGACATGAAGGTGCAAAAAAATTTCTCCCAAATCCTGTCAACAGTATAAATATTGAAAACCTTGCCGGCGCTGTCAATGCGGAAGTTTATATCGAACTATTGCAGTGTCATGCCGGAACCTATAATAAGAGAATCCGGGTGAATGGTAACCAATGGCTGCAGATTCCGGAAACCGCAGGTGTTCCCGGTAATAATCCGGAATGTTATCAGACAATGACTTATCCCGTCGTAGATATACCGCTGTCTCATCTCAAGACAGCCGAAAACACATTTGAACTTACAACCGGTGGTCAAACCTGCCACGATTTTGGCTGGGGACAATACCTTATCTATGGCATAACCTTTCGTATTTATTATTCTAAATCAAAAATTCATCCTAAAGGTGAAATAATATTTCCTTCATCGGGCTCGTCAATAGGCGAAAATCCTTCAATCACTGCAAAAGCACACAGCTCTTTCGGTATCAAACAGGTCGATTTTATAGGGTATTATGAAGATTTTAATTATGAAGGGGATAACATCTGGCATCAGTGGCATTATAATTATCATTATGGAAAAATTCAGCACCATTTAGGTACTGCAGCAAGTCCACCGTATAGTATTACATGGAATACCGAGTGGATTCCGGACCAGGAGATGCCGATTAGCATTATGGCACGAATTACAGATAATAATGATATATGTTATTTAACTCCGGCTGTTAGTAATATCGATTTTGTCCGTGAAGGCAGATCGGTAAAATTATATAAACCCTACGACCTTCCTGAAAAATGGGTGAGCCGCGCAGGAAAAACTCGCAGCTGTAAAATAAATATTTCGGATAATCTCAGCAAGGCAGCAAGTGCTAAGATGATGCTGGTCAGCTGGTCCGGTAAGCATGCTGAAGCAATAGGTATAAACGATAAAAAAGTAGTTACTAACATAGGTTTAGACCATGACCTTAGCTATGATGAAATAAATGTACCTCTTGATTATCTTCAATCCGGTAGTCATACGCCATATACGTATTCATCGACGGAGCATCACGGTATCGAGGTTAATTTGCCCGGTATTGCTTTAAAGATAGCTTATGAGAAAGTCAAATCAGACTATCCCGGTATAGTGATAAGTAAATGGACACATCTATCGAGCGTGAACGGAGAAATTCCTTTGCCAAATCCGGGCAATCAGCAGACTGCATCTTTAGTCTTTGATGCCGATAACGACGGTATCAATGATTTTATTATTACTGAACGCTCCCAGGCACCCTCGGTCATTTTGTATCGTCGAAATCCTAACGGATGGACAAGATATATAGTCGATGATACACCCCTTCGCATTGAAGCGGGCTCTGATTGCCTTGATATCGACGGCGACGGAGACCTTGATATAATCTTCGGAGGCGACGGTGGAAGCAACAAAGTCTGGTGGTGGGAAAATCCATACCCGGTTTATAAACCGGCCACACCATGGAAACGCCGTGAAATTAAAAACTTTGGCGCAAATAAACATCACGACCAAATGTTTGGTGATTTTGACGGTGATGGAAAAGCAGAACTTGTATTCTGGAACCAGGGTGCCAATAAGCTGTATATAACCGAAATTCCGGAAAATCCTGAGATAACCGAGCCCTGGGAATGTATAGAGATTTATTCGTGGAGCAGGGATAATGAAGTTGAACAGCGCGGTACTTACCCCGCCTGGAAATCCCCCAATGAACATGAGGGTTTGACTAAAGCTGATATTGACGGAGACGGAAAGATTGACATTATTGGTGGCGGCAGATGGTTCAAACATAACGGAAGAACAAACTATACGCCGAATGTCATAGACGCCAGTTATACATTCTCGCGGTCAGCAGCTGGACAGCTCATAAAGGGCGGACGTCCGGAAGTTATACTTGTGGTCGGTGATGGTATAGCCCCAATGATAATGTACGAATGGAAAAACGGTAAATGGGTCGATAAGGAACTGGTAAAAGAAATAGACAACGGACATACTTTAGAAATTATTGATTTCGACGGAGATGGGAACCTTGACATATTTAATGCAGAAATGCGCCTGAATAAAGGCAACCCGGACGCTAAAATAAGGATTTTATTGGGCGATGGTAAAGGAAACTTTACAATAACAATAGTCGATAGCGGCTATGGGCTTCATGAGTCCAAGATTGCCGACTTGGATGGAGACGGAGACCTGGACATTTTGGGAAAACCTTACAACTGGGAGTCGCCGCGCCTTGATATATGGCTAAATGAAGGTTATGACATACATCCCTGAATCAATAGGACATTATGAGATATCCCATCCGCAGTCTCCAGTAAATTAAAGATTATATTATAAATAAAAATCTTTAATAGAACAGTCAAATATGCCTTTTTGCGAAAAAAACAAAATTTTTATAAAAAATCTTTGATATTTCCATTTCTGGTTTTATATTAAATTGTAAATTACAAAAAATTAGTTAAATATAAATAGAATCCACAATGAATGAAGATACAAACTACGCAATAAACGATTTTAAAAAGGAATTATTAGAAGGAAATTTTAATAAAGCTGTAAAAATTCAAAATGTTTCAAAACTTCAGTTAAATGATATAAAATTAATAGCAAATACTGTCTATTTCGAATTAATGACTCAGAGGAAATATCAGCGGGCAATAGAACTTGCCAAGAGTTACAATCTTTCATCTGAGAAAATTAATGACGCAATCAATAAAAATTTCGGCCTCCTTTTTGGTAAACATGAATACGAAGCAGCAGCCAACTGGGCTTCAGAATATAAATTGCCGTCAAGTGAAAAAACAAAAGCTGCAGCAAAAATATTTGAAACTCTAATACAAAAGAGAGATATTAAAGGCGCACTTGAGGCAATTGAAAAATATAATATTTCTCATGATTTAATAGCAGATTACGCATCAACTGGATTTAACAATGCCTTTCAAAGAGAAGATTATTTAGATGCTGCTCTTTTAGGGAAAAAATTCAACCTGTCAAGAAAAAGGATTCTTTTAGCAGCTGTTTATGCATTTAAGAAATACATCCTTAAAGAAGACTGGGAAGGTTTTATAGCATTGGAAAACGAATTTAACATTATCAGCGATTCTACTTATAATGAAATTAGCGAAAAGGAAAGAGGCCCGGCAATTGATATTTTTTTCAAAAATGCTGTACAAAAAAACATAAAAAGGGGAAAAGTAAAACTTATTACTGATATTTTAGATTCTACAGGTATATTGAATAGTAAATATTCTACCGTCGCTTTAAGAGAATTAGTTAATAATATTTTAGTAGAAATAGCTTATCTTCACAACATGCTCCTTACCGGAGGAAATGAAAAAGATGCCATTGAAGTAAAAGACCACTTTGAACTTTTAGAATCAGGTACACCGGCAAATGTAAAAAATTCTGTGATAGAAACCGCTCAGGCTTATCATGATATGCTTTTAAAAAAGTATTACTTTGAAGAAGCAAAAGCTGTAAAAATAAATTATGAGCTTTTTGATAAGAATATAGTTGCAGACAGTCTATCGGCTGGCCTTGCCTCAACATTAGAATTTTTCGAAAATTCACTCTCAAAAGGTGATTTCAATCTTAGTCTGAATGTATCAAAGGAATATAATCTTCCGAAAGAAAAATTAGAAGAAATTACTACAAACGTAATAATTGATAAGTTAAACAAATTGCAATTTGAAGAAGCTTTTTTAATTCTCAAAAAATTTGAATTGGGCTCTTCTTCTGAAAAATTAATGGAAATAGCCAATGAGAAGTTTTATGATGCGATTAACAATAACCACTTTGAGATAGCTTCTGAACTTGGAAGACTCTTCAACCTTGATGGGAAAAAAACAAGGGAATCTGCATATAAAGCCTGGATTAGATACATAAAAAACGGCAAATATGATAAAGCTTTTCAGATTAAGAAACTGCACAAACTTCCCAATTCATGGACCCATAATGTAGCTGAGGAAATTTATCAATACAACTTGCAGATTTCCAGGGCTGACATTGCAAAAAAAATAAGAACTGAATATAATTTAGAATATAGCTTTTTTGATAAGATTATAGAATTTTTAAAAAGATTTATATTAAGAAAATAAAACCAGTATTCCCCTGCATTATTTCCATACTTCTTA
>JAUVVT010000436.1 GCA_030604505.1 bacterium
AATTAAGCTTATCGAAGAGGTTCCCGAGATGCAGAGAGCGGCATATATTATTACTGAGGGAGGGGGAGGGACGAGAGGTGTTTTTACCGGAACTGATGATGAGCGGATTGTATGGGCTATTGGTGTTGGTGAAAAGAAGCCGCTTTTTCTTCATCTGGATGTAACAGGGATAGGGGGGCACGGTTCACAGCCGGACGAGAATAATCCTAATGAGATTCTTGTTAAAGCTTTGAATAGGATTTTGGAGTATAAGCATGTTGAGATAACAATTCCTTTTGTTTTGGAAACGGAGCACAGACTCGGGAGAATTCCGTCTAATAAATTTACGAATGCTACGAGTAAAAATACGATTTCTGTAACTTCGCTTAGTGCAGGAGTTAGTGACCCTCCGCAGGAGAATGTTATACCGTCACACAGTAAGGCGACATTGGACTGCCGGCTTATGCCCGGGGTGAATGCGGAGCATTTTATCAAGAGTCTCGAGAAGATAATAGATGACGACAGGATAAAGATAACACCTACAAAGATTCCTTCTGATGTTCCCGTGAGTCCACACGATACGGGTCTTTTTGAGATTATTGAAAGTGCTGCCAGTAAGAAATCGCCCGGTTCTATTACTATTCCGATACTTGTTCCTTATGCGACGGATTCGAGATATTTCAGGGCGAATGGTTCGATATGCTACGGATTTACACCTATAATATCCGGTCTTGATGAGTTAATGCTTATGCACAGTGATAATGAAAGGGTTTCCAAGGAAGAATTTTTAAAGGGGATAGAGGTTTTGTATGATATAGTGGTTGAATTTTGTGTTTGATGGATATTTTTTTTTCAGTTAGGCGATTTATTGCGGTGGTGGTTATTTAAAAATCTTTGTTATAAGAAAAAGTCGGATGTTTTTTCATTTCTTTTGAGCATTCTTTCGAGACTCAATATGTTGAGCATCAGATGTCTTGGATGGTGGAAGTTTCCGACTCTGTCGGCATGTCTTTCAAATGTTATTTTTCTATCGGCAAAAAGTATCCATAGGGGGAAACCATATTTTTTCAGGGGGAATTTTTCTTTAACATAGGTATACATTTTTGCGAACCAATCTTTAGCCCACTGTTCGCCTGTGTGTTCAATTATAAGTAATGTGCCTACGAGGACTTCTTCCTGTGCCCACAGTGATTTTTCAACTTTCCAGATGTTTTTATCGACATTATACAGGCATTCGAATATACCTCCATATACGTCGTCCCAGGATATTTCGAGGTGTCGTCTGAATCTGTCCGCTGCAAGGGTGAATAGTTTTTTATTTTTTGTGCGAACTGCTTCAGCAATAACCATCCACATGGTTTCAATAGCATGTCCGGTGTAAACGAATTGGGCGAATTCATTTTCGGGACGCGACAGGTCGTGGTTTACTGCTTCGTTTAATAAACCGAATTCTGGATTGTAATGATGGTTCATAATGGCATCAACACAACGAGCTGCGATACTTTCTATTTCGGGGTCGGATTTTTTCTCGAGCATTTGTGTTGCAAGTCTGAGGAAAACCATCCAGTGCCCGAGCACTCTCGGTGCTTTTATAGGTGGAGCATCGGGGCCATAATTAACTTGGAAAGGATAATCAGGGACATCATAGATTTTCATACATTTTAGCATAATTTCTTTAGCCATAGTCCAGTATTTTGTATCATCCACTGCTTTTGAATATTCAGATAATCCGTTTGCAATAAATAAATCGCCATAAATTACATCTCCAATAAAAGGGAAATGCTGCTTATCAAAGGGCCTGCCCTCACGTGTGAATGAACTTGCCCAGAGATTATTTCCTTTCGGTTTGTTTTTAAGAATGAATTCTACAGATTTGGCGGCAATATCAAGATATTTCTGTTCTCTCTGCAGATTGTTATATAAGAATGAGTAAACCCATATTCCTCTTCCTTCATACCATGCAGCTTTGTTGGTTGTTATATTTTTTCCGTCGCGGTCGGTATTGCACATAAAACCGCCAAACTCGTGGTCTATAACAAATTTATCTAAAAACGGGAGGAAATCGTTATATAAGTTGTGTTTGTATTCTTTGAGCAGGTCTTTTAGGGTAAATCCAGCGAGTTTATTGTTGCCTGTTACAAGAGGGTCTTTTCTTTTTCTAGTATTGCAACCATTTATTACGGCTATCAGAGCGGTAAGTAAAGAAGCATTTAAAAAGTTTCGCCTGTTCATCTTTTTCTCCTGATGTTGTATTGGAATTATTATTTTATTAATTTAATAAAATTTTTTTAAAAATCAATGATATAACCCTGAAGGGTATGAAATGCACGAAGAAGGAATTTATTCTGGTTGAGTGTGTTGGTGACAACACCAAGGCGAAGCCCACGCACACAGCTAATATAAATCAATAATATAACCACAAAGGACGCGAAGACCACGAATGAGGATTTTCCAGAATTTTTTTGACACGCGTGCAATGCGTCTGTACGGAGGGTTTATGAATTGAATTGGATAAAAAATTAATAAAATAAATAAAATCGTTGAAATAGCAATTCAAAATTATTAAATTAACTATAATATATCCCGTTTTTGTCCTATCGTGATTTCTGGATATTAGAAAAATAATTTGAAATTTATTGTCAAAAGTAAAGATAAATGGAGTTTGCATTATGCCATTAGATGAAAAGATAACGAGAAGGGGTTTTATCAGGAATGC
>JAUVVT010000289.1 GCA_030604505.1 bacterium
AAAACCTTGATTTTTGATAAAAAAATGAACCAAAAAATACTAATAAATACTTAAAATACAATAAATAATGAACAATTCTTAAAATGATAAAAATGTGCTGAAATGATAATTTTTGATACATTTTTATAAAAAAATGATAGAATATTCTAAAAAAAACCGCACTCTTTGATAAAAAATAAGAACAAATTAGACTAAAATATCAAATTATAAAACTGGAGTAAAAATGAAAAAATTTATTACCACCTCTCTAATTCCTTTAATAACAATATCTATTATCTATTCCTGCAGCGGATTCGGGAAATATGATTATATCATCAAAAACGGAAAGATCGTCGACGGGACAGGCAACCCATGGTATAAAGCTGATATCGGTATTACTGGAGATAAAATTTCAAAAATAGGTCTTATCCCTGAAGAGCACGGCAGGATTGTAATTGACGCATCGGGCAAAGTGGTATCACCTGGTTTTATTGATATTCACACTCATACTGATGGAGTAGCAGATGACCCGACTGCGCAGAATTATATTACTCAGGGAGTTACAACAGTTATTTCAGGAAACTGTGGAGGCTCAAAATTACAATTAAAAGATTTTTTCAAGAAACTTGAATCACAAGGAATAGCGTTAAATTTCGGGACACTTGTCGGACACAATTCTATAAGAAAAAAAGTTATGGGAAATGTGAATAGAGAACCGACTGACAGAGAATTGGAGGAAATGAAGAAAATTCTTACAGAAGAGATGAGAGCAGGAGGATTAGGATTATCGACAGGTCTCAAGTATCTTCCCGGTGCATACGCTAAAACGGATGAAGTGATTGAACTTGCAAAAACAGCCTCATCCCTGGGGGGTTTTTATGCCTCGCATTTAAGAGAAGAAGGATTAGGTATAATAGATGCTGTAAAAGAAGCTATTATGATTGGAGAAAAATCAAACATTCCCGTTCAGATTTCTCATCACAAAATCGTCAGCGCTGATAGATGGGGAGATAGTAAGACTACTCTTAAATTAATTGAAGATGCAAGAAAAAGAGGAATTGACGTTAAACTCGACCAATATCAATATCCTGCAACAAGAACCGGACTTGGCATACTATTTCCGGCTTGGGCACAAGAAGGCTCGAGGGATGAAATACTGGAACGTTTAAATAATCCACAAATAAGAAAAAAAGTTAAAGAAGAAATAATTTATAATATTATACATGACCGGGGTGGAGGAAATTTAGCAAATATTCAAATAGCAACATATTCGAAGGATACCCATATAGAAGGTAAAAACATTAAAGAAATATTAGAAATGAGAGGTGTAAAAAATACATTAGAAAATGGTGCCGAAGTAATTTTAGAATTATACACAGGAGGAGATGTAAGTGCAATTTATCATGCTATTTCAGAAGAAGACATGAAAAGAATAATGAAATATCCGTCAACAATGCATGCCAGTGATGGTCATATTATTGAAATGAATGTTGGGGTTCCGCATCCAAGGAACTATGGTACGTTCCCTCAAGTTTTAGCCTTGTACGTGAGAAAAAAAGGTATTATTACACCTGAAGAGGCAATAAGGAAAATGACTTCAATGGTCGCTTCAAGAATCGGTCTGCAGGATAGAGGGATGATTTTAGAAAATAAATACGCCGATATTGTTATTTTTGACCCCGCTGCTATACAGGATAAAGCTACATGGGATAATCCACATCAATATCCTGAAGGGATTGAATTCGTCTTTGTCAATGGAAAAATTGTTATCGAATATGGAAAGATAACAGGAAATCTCCCAGGAAAAATAATCTACGGACCGGGAAAGAAATAAATATCTACTCTCCTTTTCAAAAAATTAACTCAATTTTTTACAAATAAATATTGATTTTTTAATAAAAAAACTCATATATTGTACATTAATAGAAAATTTTTTCCTTCTTATGACTGCTCAGGTTTATAAGGTTTAGTCTCTAATTTTCTCAATTGAAAATCTATTTATAAATATTTTTTTATATCAAAAATTAAATGGAGGATGAAATGAAAAGAAAATTATTTAACCGTCGAACATTTTTGAAGAAATCTTCGATGGGTATTGCAGGTACCGCAGGATTGTCCGCAGTGGGAGCCGGTTCACTTTATTGTAATACTGCTAAAAGTGCGGATACTCCTGCAATACGTGGGGGTAAGCCGGTTCGTACGAAAGGATTTCCTTCCTGGCCCATTTATGACGACACCGATGTAAAAATGTATCTCGATGCATTTCACAGCAAAAAATGGTGCAGACTCGGTTCAACCCGCGTTGATGAATTTGAAAAAAAATATGCCGAGCTTATGGGAGTGCCGTATGTTACAGCCACAAACGGCGGTACAATGGCACTTTATGCATCGCTTGCCTCTCTTGGTGTCGGTCCGGGTGATGAGGTTTTAGTTCCGCCGTATACTTTTGTTGCAACCATAAACGTCGTTCCTGTTTTATTTGCACTGCCGGTATTTGTTGATACAGACCCTGAAACGCTTAAGATAGATGCCGATAAGATTGAAGAACGCATCACCGAACATACAAGAGCCATTATACCCGTTCATATCGGCGGAGGTGCGTGTGATATGGATAAGATTATGGCTATCGCGAAAAAACATGATATTGCTGTCGTTGAAGATGCATGCCAGGCATGGCTTGGAGAATGGAGAAATAAAAAACTCGGCGCCTTAGGAGATACGGGTTGTTTCAGTTTTCAGGCTTCCAAAAACATCAACTGCGGTGAAGGTGGAGCTATAATCGGTTCTGACAAAAATCTCATGGAATTATGCAGGTCATTTACAAACAACGGAAGAGCTCCGAAGGAAAAACGGGCGACCTTTTTCGGGAATCCTTATCCCGGATTAAATCACCGTATGACCGAGTTTCAAGGCGCTATTCTGCTGGGCCAGATCAGGCGACTGGAGGAACAGCAGGAACTCCGCAACAAGAACGGCGAGTATTTGGCTGGACTTTTAAAAGATATTCCCGGTATTTCAGAGATTAAAATGTATGAAGGGCAGACAAGAAACGGCTATCATCTCTTTATGATGCTGTATGACAAGAAGCTTTTTAACGGTCTGCCTAAAGCTAAATTTGCACAGGCAATGAGAGCCGAGGGGATTCCTGTTTCAACAGGATATACACCTCTCAACAAACAGGATTTTATTGAATACCATCTCAATATGCGCGGTTTTAAATCTGCATTTTCAAAAGAGAGACTCAATAAATACAGAAGAGAAAATCACTGTCCCGCGAATGATTATGTCTGTGCGGAAACAGCTTTATGGATGGGACAGACCGTGTTACTCGGCACGAAAAAGGATATGGAAGATATTGCCGAGGCAGCAGCTAAAATACAAAAACATTCCGGCAAACTTTTATAAACGAATTGATTTTAATTTACGATTTACGGTTTGGCAAATTAGCTGTTGTCTATCTGCTGTCAGCTTTCAGCGGTTATTGATTAGTTAAAAAATTCATTATTCTTAATTCGTAAACCGTAAATTATATCAATTTTATCCACAAAACAATATTTTAATTTAAACGAGGGGATTATTATGAAAAAGGATTCAATATCCCGCCGTAAATTTTTGGAGAAAACATCTTTTGCCGCAGCCGGTTCCGCTTTGTCTGTGGGCGGAACAAAATCTATTTATGCCAATACAGTTAATAAAGCGGATACCCCTGCAATACTCGGCGGCACACCGGTTCGCACAAAACCTTTTGCATCTTGGCCCATTTATGATGAAACGGATGTACAAATGTATCTCGATGCATATCACAGCAAAAGATGGTCAGAATACAGGCATATTAATACAGAGCGCGTCTTCAAGTTTGAAAAGATATATGCAGAACTTATGGGCGTAAAATTCTGTTCCGCGACTAATGCCGGTACAACAGCACTTACCTCTACGATGCACGCACTGGGCATCGGACCCGGTGATGAGGTTATTATGCCGACTAATACATTTATTGCAACTGCACAAATTGTATTTAATGTATTTGCATTAGCTGTTTTTGTTGATTCAGACCCGGAAACATTTTTGATAAATGCCAATTTAATAGAAGAACGCATCAATGAAAATACAAAAGCTATTATTCCCGTCCACATAGGCGGCAGTGCCTGCGATATGGACAAG
>JAUVVT010000364.1 GCA_030604505.1 bacterium
AAACGAACTCGGTGATAAGGTAAAAACTGGGCATATCATTTGCGTCGGTTAACATTCCGAAATCTTCGATTCGGATAATATATCTGTGATTAAGATTCATCAGCATCTTTATTTCTGCTTGAAAATCGTCAACTACCCTGTCAAACATTCTGACAACGCTCGGCTTCAGAACTTTCACAGCAAACTTTTTTCTCGTCTTCGCTTTAACCCCGAGATATACCTCCGCAAACGTATTACTTACGTTCCTGTTCAATGGAATGCTTCTTAATATCATATATTCCCCGTGCTCACCAAATATATATCCTGCAGGAAAATTTAATTCACTCATAAAGTTATACTTTTTTTTTCACCACGAAGAACACGAAGTAAGATTAAATATTTTTCTTATGGTTCTTCGTGGTAATATATTTTTTATTCAAAAAAGTAAGTTTAGTCATTTAATATCGGTTTTGGAGCTTTTGATATTACCTCGAACTCACCAATAAAGAGGAATTCTCCTGTTTTCTCATTATATTGTTCGTGAATAACTTTTCTTAACCTTACCGATTTTTCCTTAACGGACAGTTTTCTAAAATCTTTTATCAAGTTGATATTTTTAAGAATCAATTCCGATTCAAATTCAATTCCTGTCTGGATAGATGCATTTTCCATCGCATTCCATATAGCTTCATCTCTGTCTGCCATCCTGCCATTTTTTTTGTCATCAGAATATCCCTTGCCAATAACGATTATTTCGCTGTCAGCCGGCTCACTGGTCAGAGAATGAACCTTTTTTTGGTCTGTTGAGACAAGTTCGGCATTACCTACAAAAGGTGTAAAATTAACAACCGTTCCCTCTGCCGGAAACTTCAAACCCTTGTGGAGACAGATTCCCATTATTGTCTTTTCAACCGTTTCGTTCGGTGGAATAATGACAACTCCTTCTCCCGAGGTGATAATTATGCTCTGGTAATGAGAAGCATCCAGCTCTGCTATCTCAAGTATCCTTCCCTTTTCAAGATTTAATCTTTTCCAGCTACTCGAGTTATTCTTGAATGTAATAGTCATAGTAAATTCTGTGGCAAATGTTTCAGAAAGACAGAAAGCAAAAAAGCACAAAATAAAAATAAATATTTTTTTTAAATACATATTTCCCCTCTTTATTTTAAGATTACTTTGTCAACTATGACATTGATTTCAACGGAATCGGTTTTATTTAGTGCCTGTTCCGCCACAGAACCTTTTTCAAGACTAAAATTAATCCTCATAGCTGAATAATTCGGAAATATCAACTTTTCTCCGTCTGTTTTCAATTGAAACAAATTCTCCCTGCGCTCATCTTTAAGAGAAGCAAAGTTATGTTTTCTCCAGAATGCAAGCATTGTATTCATCCCCGATTTTTGAAATTCCGGAGCATCATAAACACTATATACAACATCACTGTAAGAATCGCCAAAGTATGTGGGCATACTGAAAGTCATCGGGAACTTGCTGTATGCACCACCCGGCAGAAGGTAATCTTTTTTAAAATTATAGATTTTATCCCTTCGCTCCTTCAGCAATTCATTTATCTTCTTTACACTCGGGGCACTCGTCGGTATAGATTTAAATTTAAAAATATTTTTGCTGTGAAACATTATAATTATAACCAAAAATAGTAAAAAACAAACTATACCTGCTATTTTAAATATTAATGACCTCTTACTTTTAAACACCTTTTCATCACCGGCAGAACCACCAAATATCTCTTCATCAGGAAGCTCAATATCTTTTTTATAGACCTTATCAATAACATTTTTTTTAACCTTTGACTTCAATTTCTGAAATTCCAAATTCCCAAAGTTTTTAAGTGCAACAGAAGCGGCAATCCTTACATTTTCATTCTTATCTTTTCTTTTTAACTTCTCGATTTTTTTAAATGATTTTTCATCACCCACAACCGATAGAATTATTATTGCGTTTGTTCTTATCTTCGAATCCTTATTATTAAGTAACTTCGATACTTTTTTAATACATTCGGCTTTATCACTCCGGCAAATCAGAGTTGCTGCCCTCTCCATTGCTTCGTTATCACCTGATGTTAACTCGCTCAACAAAAATTTCATTCTTTCTTCCATGATATATCTCTCTTTTATGAATATAGTAATGTTAAGATATTTATTGTTTTATTTTTCACCGCAAAGGCGCGGAGACGCAAAGAATCTAAAAATATTTTTTCTCCACTTCTCCGTGATTCTGCGGTTCATTTCTTGAAAAAAACTCCGTTTCAGATGCAGACATAATAAATCCGACCATAAAAGAAAATGTTATAAAAGCAAATCCTCCTTTACTCAAGAACGGGAGCGGGATACCGGTTAAAGGTATCAGATTCAGCACTCCTGCGATATTAACAAAAACCTGTATCCCGATAATTATACTGAAACCCAGCACCGAATAACTTATAAAAGTATCCCTGCATTTGAAACCGCTTATCAGTCCTGAAATAATCAGAGAAAAATAAATTATAATTACAGAAAAGCTTCCGGCAAATCCGACTTCTTCAGCAAGCACAGAATAAATAAAATCTGAGCTTGATTTCGGTATTAAATAAGGATATCCCATACCCAGCCCTGTTCCGAATATTCCGCCGGAATGAACTGCAAACATTGAATTCAGCGGCTGATATATCCTGTTAAACCATTCAGACGAAGGAAATCCAGCCCAGAAATCAGACCATATCATAAAGCGTTCAACTGTATATCCCGGCAGAATTTTACTCAGAAAAGGAATAAAATAAACAAAAGAAAATATTAATGAAATACCTCCTATTAAATATACAACTTTTCCTGTTGCAGTAAAAACTAAAAATAAAATAAACAAACTAAAAATCATAATCTGTCCAAAATCTCCCATTGCAGCAAACAATACCTGCGGAACACTCCACAAAACAAAAAGCGGACAAACTAATACCATTACCAGCGTGAGGAAATTGTTTTTATTATCAAAAATCACAGAATATTCACTCAGGAATCCAGCAGTAACAAATACGATTGAAATCTTGGCAAGTTCCCATGGTGTACTTGAAAAGAAAAACTTTTCTCCGAGTATATTTGAGGTAACCGACCATATAAACAAACCCAAAACAGTTATCCCAAATAAAAAATAATACCGCTTTTTCAATTTTGCAATCCAATTATTCCTAAAATAATATAATATTACCGGTAATGATAAAATTCCCGCTGTTATTGATAAAATATACGTATTGAATAACTGCACATTAACCGAAGAAATACCCAGTCTGTAATTTAATGAAAGACTGATTCCTGTCAAAAAAGACATTGCTATAAAAGGAATTAAATCACCTTTGAATTTCATTATCTTTAAGACAATATATATAACCAAGAACAAAACCATAATAGAAATATTTCTGATAAAAATCTGAACCGGCGGCA
>JAUVVT010000059.1 GCA_030604505.1 bacterium
AATCTTTTGGTAAATATTTTATATATATTCCTCTGATTCCTCAGTTTTGTTCTTTTTTCTTGAAGCTTATTCTCCCTATACCTTTGTGCCTTTCTTTAAACTCTATTGCAATTTTTAGGTAATTAAGAATACTGCCATAAATCATGCTTAAAATTTCATCTCAGTCATCAGTGGTTCAGACAATGATTAAAGAAAGTAAATTTTCATTTTCTGGGTGCCGTGGGCCAGTCATTGATGAACCAATCCAGTAATTCCTTGTTTTCACCGTTTTTTTTAATCTCTTGTTTATAGTTTTCTGCCACTGCCTTAAGTTCTGCAACTATTTTTATATGTTTGTCAGCAAGGTTATATTTTTCTGACGGGTCAACATTTAGGTCAAAAAGGAGTGGAGTTTCAGGAGTAACCCAGTTTTCTTCTTTACTATACCCGCCTTTGCTGTGGTCGTAGTATCTTAGATGAAGTTTCCATTTACCACTGCGTACGGCGTTAAGGTGTTCACCGCGGTAGAAAAAGATTGTCCGTTCGGGTGACTGCTTTCCCTGTAAAACTGGCATTAGATTTATTCCATCATACGGGCGGTCGGAAGGAATTTTGCCGCCGGCTTATGTAACACAGGTAGGGAAAAAATCCACCACGGAACCTACACCTGTTGAAATATATCCTGCGGGACGGTGTCCGGGCCAGCGTGCAATGAAAGGTTCGCGCATTCCACCTTCCCATGTATCACCCTTTGCGCCGCGAAGGAGTCCTGCAGAACCGCCATTCTGATTTTTTGTGTGCCAGGGACCGTTGTCGCTGGTAAACATTACAAGAGTATTCTCACTTAGACCAAGGCGGTTTAGTGCTGCGTTTATCTGTCCGACGCTCCAGTCGATTTCCTCAATAACATCTCCATATAAGCCGCGCAGTGAAGTGTCCAAGAATTTGTCAGACGCATAAAGCGGAACATGTGGGAAAGTGTATGGCAAATATACGAAAAAGGGCTGGTCTTTGGAGCGTTCGATAAATTTTATTGCTTCTTCGGTATAACGCTTTGTCAGAGTTGTTTGGTCTGCAGGGTGCTCTATATTCTCATCATTTCTATAGATGTCGGGATTGACCATATCATTACTATAGAGTATACCGTAGTAATAATCGAATCCCTGTCTTAACGGGCGGTGCTTATAAACGCTTCCCAGATGCCATTTACCGATGCACGCCGTGGCATATCCGAGCGGTTTTAAAGCATCTGCAATAGTAATTTCATTCAAAGACATTCCCACTTTATCGGGGGGAAAGAATACCTGAATCACACCTGTACGTATACAATTTCTTCCGGTAAGCAGAGCTGAACGGGATGGTGAACAGACCGGATTGCCCGAGTAAAACTGTGTCATCTGCACTCCTTCATCTGCCATCTTATTAAGGTTTGGCGTTCGGATAGTAGGATGGCCGCCGCGATTCCAGTCGCCGTAACCCATGTCATCAGCAAAAATTATTACGAAATTTGGTTTTTTATTTCCCGGAGTGTCTGCAAATGCTCTGCTAATTGAAGATAGAGAATTTAATCCTAATGCGCCCAGAGTGCCGCAGCTAAATGTTTTGATAAAATCACGCCTGTTAATATTATTCATGGTTTATCTCCTGATTATTAAAATAGTATTGTCAAAATATAACCACAGAGAACACAGAGAAAATATTTAAAATAAATTCTCTAATAATCCGGGACCTAATGTTGAATGAACCTCAATTACACAAGAAATTATTCTTTCTGTTATATCTTTTAAAGGAAATTCTTTTGGAGTACACAGAGTATTCCTCTGTGGTCTCTGTGGTTTCATATTTTATTCTCGTTTTTCATAGAACTTTTGAAACTACAATTAAAATTTAATATATAAAATATATTTTAGTCTATTTAATTTATTTTTAACCACATAGATACAAGTAAAAAAGTGAAATTCCGTTTATTTTATTCATAAATTTTTTGAATAAACTAAACTCATTATAATACTGGAAATCACAATCACGATAAAATACGCAGGGAATAGAAAGGTGATGTTGATACTGAATTTGTTTTTTATAATTTAACAATTTTTGACATATATTCAAATATTTTTAAATTTTTTATCAATTTTATCTAATGTCATTCATAGTGATTCTAAGTTATTTTCAAAATCGTTAAAAAACTTAAAAAAATATTCTTGTATTTATGATTAACTATTCATATATTAAACAAATAAAATGGAGGAAAAAATAAAATGAAACAAGATTTGGCGGAAATAAAAGGTGAAATATTCACTGCTATGGGACATTCCAACCGGATTCGAATTTTAGAATTTTTGAAGGATGGAGAAAAGTGTGCCTGTGAAATTGTTCCGGCTTTAGAAATAGAACAGTCTAATTTATCAAGGCATATGAAAATATTGGTCCAGGCAGGAATATTAAATAGTTGGAAGGAGGGGCAGAAGGTTATGTATGAAATAGCGGATAAAAAATTCATTAAAATATTGGATGATATTTCAACAATATTAAAAAATAGAATACAAAATAGAATGAAAGTACTTGAAGAATTATAATTTATTTAATTATTTACATATAATTATATATAAATCCAGATATTGATAAAAAGGTGAAAGAATGGCAAAGTCATGCTGTAACTCAAATAGAACAAGAATAATAAAAATCGGAGGGCATGATACTGGAGTTATTGACCTTGATAATATTTTAATGGATGTTTATTCGCTTGGTTTTGAAGATGAAAAAGAAATTGAAGCTGAATTTTTAAAGAGAGCCAAGGATAAAAATTATATACCGGAATCCAGAGAATTATATTATTCAGTCGCCTTGATGTCGTGATACAAACAATTATTAAAAGAGAAAGTTTCAACTGTTTTAAAATGTACTGAAACAAAAATGACTGGAATTGAACCCCAAAAGTATTCGGTTGTTCAGAGAATCAAAAAGAAATTGTATAAAATTTTTACGTAAGTGATTTTGGAATATTATTAACGAAAACAATAAAGTAACAGGCCGCTGCTGTTACAGGTAAAAAATGTCATTGGAGGCAAGAAAATGTTCAATTTAAATAAAAGAAGCTGTGTCGTGCTGTTATTAATTTTTGCACTCGTTGCCGGCTGTACAGATGGAAAAGGCGAAAGTTCAAATCAAAAGCAAATTAATAAAAACCAGAATTTAAAAAAAGAAACGGCTGAAGAGAATAAAGAGGAGAAAAAGGAAACAAAATCAGATATTAAAGTTACTTTTGTTGAACTTGGTTCGGTTAATTGCATTCCCTGCAGAATGATGCAGCCTATAATGGAGGAGATTGAAAAAGAATACAAGGACCAGGTCAAGGTTGTCTTTCATGATGTTTGGACAAAAGAGGGTGCACCTTATGCCCGAAAATACAAAATAAGGGTTATTCCAACACAGGTTTTTCTCGATAAAGAAGGCAAGGAATATTTCAGACATGAAGGATTTTTTCCAAAAGATGAACTTGTGAAAATTTTGCAAATGAAGGGGATTAATTAATGATTGAGACGATATTTAATTGGTTATTTACAGCCATAAACTCAACACCTGCATTTGCAATGATTGGCTCTTTCTTATGGGGAATTTTAAGCATAATTCTTAGTCCCTGCCATCTGGCAAGCATACCTTTAATCGTAGGGTTTATAGATAAACAGGGAATCGTTTCAACCAAAAGAGCATTTTTTATTGCATCAATCTTTTCTATAGGCATTTTAATAACAATTGTTTTGGTTGGTTTTATTACCGGGCTTTTGGGAAGGATCCTTGGTGATGTCGGTCCATATGGTAATTATTTTGTGGCTGTTATATTTTTTCTTGTAGGACTTTACCTTATTGGGATATTACCACTACCTTATTTTGGACAATCAGGTCAGCCGTTTTTGAAGAGAAAGGGTCTATTAGCAGCTTTCATTCTTGGACTCATATTCGGGATTGCTCTTGGTCCCTGCACATTTGCATACATGGCACCCATGCTTGGAGTGGTTTTCAGTGTTGCCTCAACAAAACTTTTCTTTGCTGTATCACTTATTCTTGCTTATGCAATCGGCCATTGTTCAGTAATTATTTTTGCGGGAACATTTACCGGTTTGGTGCAGCAATATTTAAACTGGAATGAGCAGTCAAAGGGAGCTGATATTTTAAGAAAGGTTTGCGGTGTTCTTGTTATTTTAGGTGGTATATATTTAGTTTACGCAGTATCTTAAAAATAAGGATTGAAAGAAGTAATGAAGAGTTTAAAATTTTTTTTCTATGCACAGGTAATTCCTGGAGAGACCAGATAAAAGATAAAATAACAGGCAACTTTAAAAATAATTAATTACGTAATTCTTGTTATTGGAGTATTAAGATGGAACAAACAGATTCTAAAAAACTCTCGTTTCTTGATAGATTTCTTACATTATGGATTTTTCTCGTAATGGCTGTTGGTGTCGGTTCGGGCTACTTTTCCCCAAAGATTGTGGATTTCTGGAATGTGTTTCAATACGGTACAACCAATATCCCGATAGCTATTGGTCTTATTTTAATGATGTATCCACCACTTGCAAAAGTTAAGTACGAGGAGCTTGGAAAGGTCTTTAAGAATGCAAAGGTGTTGTCATTATCCCTTGTTCAAAATTGGATAATAGGTCCTGTATTAATGTTTTTTCTGGCTATCATTTTTCTTCACAATCATTATGAATATATGGTCGGACTGATATTAATTGGACTTGCACGATGCATAGCAATGGTTATAGTCTGGAATGACCTTGCAAAAGGCGATACTGAATACTGTGCAGGACTTGTTGCGTTTAATTCAATCTTTCAGGTCTTATTTTTTTCATTTTATGCATATATATTCATTACAGTGCTTCCTGAGTTGTTTGGAATTGGTGAGGGAACAATCGTGGATATTTCTATGAAGGATATAGCAGAAAGCGTTTTTATTTATTTAGGAATACCATTTATTGCCGGAATTATCACTCGGTTTTCGTTAATTCGAATTAAAAACAAACATTGGTATCATGAAAGGTTTATTCCGAAAATCAGTCCAATTACATTGATTGCTTTACTCTTTACAATCTTTGTGATGTTTTCACTTAAGGGTGAGTACATTGTTAGTCTTCCATTTGATGTTATACGTATCGCTATTCCTTTGATAATTTATTTTGTTTTAATGTTTTTTATAACATTTTTTATGTCAAAAAAAGTCGGCGCGGATTACAAACAGTCCACCACACTCTCATTTACTGCGGCAAGCAATAATTTTGAACTTGCCATCGCTGTCGCTATTGCTGTTTTTGGAATTAATTCTAATCAAGCGTTTGCCACAGTTATAGGTCCGCTTGTTGAAGTGCCGGTACTCATATCGCTGGTTAATGTCGCCTTAAATTTCAGGAAAAAGTATTTTAAAAATAATCTGTAATACACAAAAAGTACATGAAAATAAAAAAATAATATAAAGGCGAGTTAAATAGAGAGAATCAAAAAACGGGAGGTAATAATGGTTATTAAAGTTTTAGGAATTGGATGCCCTACTTGCCAAAAGTTGGAAATGCTGGTAAAAGAAGCAGCGACAGATTTAGGTGTAACAGCTGAGATTCAAAAAGTTACAGATATTAAAAAAATAGCAGAACACGGGATTATAAGAACACCCGGTCTTATTATTAACGAAAAGGTAGTTAGTCAGGGAAAATTACCGGTTTTGGAAACCTTGAAGAAATGGATTGAAGATTCTGTCAAAGAGGAATAAATGAAAGAGCGCTGGAAATTATTAATAATAGTTTTGGTTTTTGCTGCAATTTATTATACGCCATTTAAAAGTATAAGAATACAGAGTTCTATTAATGAAGCATTTTTGATGCTTCAGGATTATGCGAGGCATCATATACTATTGTGTCTTGTTCCTGCTTTCTTTATTGCCGGTGCAATTTTTGTTTTCGTTTCCCATGATTCGGTGATAAAGTATTTCGGTGCAAATGCAAAAAAATGGATTTCATACAGTATTGCTTCTGTATCCGGGACAATATTGGCAGTTTGTTCATGTACGGTTTTGCCCTTGTTTGCGGGTATTTATATGCGTGGAGCAGGTATTGGACCTGCAGCCGCCTTTTTGTATTCCGGTCCTGCAATAAATGTTCTGGCAATTATACTGACTGCAAGGGTTTTAGGATTTGAATTAGGTGCAGCAAGAGCAGTGGGTGCTGTTATTTTCAGCGTGGTTATCGGTTTGTTGATGCATCTAATATTTATTAAAGAAGAAAGGATAAAAGAAAAAAGTAGTATAGAATTTATTACCGCAGAGGATAAACCAGTACGTTCCCCTAGTCAAGATATTTTATATTTTGCATTAATGTTCGGTATTCTTGTTTTTGCGAAATGGGGCAGACCTGATAATTCGTTTGTGTTATGGTCTTGTGTTTTTTCTGTCAAATGGTATATTACGTGTGTTCTATTGGCAGCGTTAATTATTATTTTAAAATTATGGTTTAGTATATCTGATTTAGAGGACTGGAAAGATTCAACCTGGAGTCTTATAAAAAAGATACTACCATTACTGGTTGGAGGAGTTCTTGCGGCGGGATTTCTGTTAGGTAGACTGGGACAGGAGGCATTGATACCATCATATTGGATTGAAAAATTGTTGGGAGGAAATTCTTTATTTGCGATTTTTTTTGCATCTTTAGCCGGCGCATTGATGTATTTTGCTACACTTACTGAAGTTCCGATAATCGAGGGGTTAATGGGTGCAGGTATGGGGAAGGGACCCGCGCTGGCTTTGCTTTTAGCCGGACCGGCTCTGTCACTTCCCAATATGATTGTGATACGTTCGATATTGGGCACAAAGAAAACTCTTGTTTTTGTGATTCTGGTTGTTATCATGGCAACTATTTCCGGAGTAATTTTCGGGATGTTTGATAATACTATCATCTAAGAAAATAAAGAGGTAAAAAATAATTATACTATTTTCTATTCATCTCTGATATTCGAGACGAACTAAACGGATTAGCGATTGCTTATTAAAGGGAACTTTAATATTGCTTGCGATGTTATGTGTATATAATTATAATCAAAGAATATTTTTTAAAAATATTCTTAGGAGTATTTATATGTATAATTCAATAATGTTTTGTTCTGCAGTTTTGACTGGTATAGGATTTCTTTTTGTTTCTGCTGACGGTGATCAAGAAAAGGTAAATAAAAAAAAACAATCGAAGGCAGAACTTAAAGCAGGTGATAAAGCACCATCCTTTTCTGCTAAAACTTATGGCGGCAAATCCGTTAAACTGAAAGATTATTTGGGTTCAAAGAATATAGTGTTATATTTCTATCCAAAAGATGATACTCCGGGTTGTACCAAGGAAGCATGTTCTTTTCGTGATAATCTTGCGCGGCTTAATAATGCCAATACTGCTGTTCTCGGAGTAAGTGTTGATAATGTAAAATCCCATGAGAAATTTAAAGAAAAGTATGAACTAAATTTTGACCTTGTCAGTGATGATAATTATGAAATTATTAAAAACTATGGAGTTCTGCGTGAACGAAATAACAGAATAAATGCAAACCGTGTTACTTATTTAATCGATAAGAAAGGTATTATTCGATTTATCTGGCAAAAAGTAAATGTAGATGAGCATGCTAAACAAGTGCTTGAAAAGATTGATGAACTTAAGCTAAATTAACATTCGCAAAAACTATTTTGTTAAAAAAGTCCGGATTTCACCGGACTTTTTTTTATTAGTAATTAAAAAATTACTGCAATGTAAGTCGTTTTATAAATAAATACTTGCATTTTGACTTTTTTATTAATAATATGAATTTATAATATCAGTAAATTTTATTATTTATATTTTTCAGTTTTATGGTAATATAACAAAACTAAAATGCATCTATTCAGAATTGGAGTGAAGAGATGAGGCGAAGAAATTTTTTAAAATCTATGGCAGCAGGGGGATTGGCT